>JAFGBK010000071.1 GCA_016933175.1 Candidatus Krumholzibacteriota bacterium
CGCCGCGCGGGCGCCCGCCATGAGCGGCGCGAACAGGTCCGTCGCGAAGACGTCGGCGACGCCCTGGATCATGACGGCCATGCGCTCCAGGCCGGCTCCCATGTCGATGCCGCGGTTGGGCAGCGGCAGGCGCGAGCCGTCGGGCTGCTGGTCGAACTGGGGGAAGACGGCGTTCCAGACCTCCACGTAGCGCTCGTCCCGGCCGGGGCCGCCGCCCACCTCGCCCGCGGCCGCCGCGGGGCCGAGGTCCCAGTAGATCTCGCTGTTGGGACCGCAGGCGCCCGTGTCGCCGGCCGGGCCCCAGAAGTTATCCTTGGCGCCCAGGCGCACGATGCGGCCGGCCGGGAAGCCCACCTTCTTCCAGAGCGCCTCGGCCTCGGCGTCCTCCTCGAAGACGCTGACCCAGAGGCGCCCCCGGTCCACGTCCAGGACGCGCGTGAAGAAGTCCCAGGCCCACTCGATGGCCTCGGCCTTGAAGTAGTCGCCGAAGCTGAAGTGGCCGAGCATCTCGAAGAAGGTCAGGTGGCGCGGGCTGCGGCCGACGTTCTCCAGGTCGCTGTCCTTGCCGCCGGCGCGCAGGCACTTCTGCACGGTGACGGCGCGCCGGTAGGGCAGCGCGCCCGTCGTCGCGTAGAGGGACTTGAACTGGACCATGCCCGCCGTCGTGAACAGCAGGCTCGGATCGTCGCGCGGCACCAGGCTGGCGCTGGGGACGTGGCGGTGGCCGCGCGCGACGAAGTAGTCGACGAGGGTCCGGCGGATCTCCGTGTGGCTCAGCATGGGGTCGCATCCTCCGCTTCCGTGTCCCCGTCCTCCAGCTCCGCCAGAGCCGCGCGGATCAGGTCGCCGTCGAAGCCGCGCCGCTCGAGATGGGCCGCCAGGCGCCGCCGCCGCCGCGCCGGATCCAGGGCGCGCAGCGCGGGCAGGCGCCGGCGCAGGACGGCGTCCGCCAGCTCCCGCTGGATGTCGGCGTCGCGCAGCGGCGCGCAGGCCGCCGCCGCCAGGTCGTCCGGCAGGCCGCGCCGCCGCAGGCGCTCGCGCAGGCCCCGCGGACCCACCGGATCATGGCGGCAGTGCCAGTCGCGGATGCGACCGGCCAGGGCGGCGTCGTCCACCAGGCCGCGTTCCTTCAGCTCGCCGAGGATGGCCTCGCCCTCCGCCGCCGGCACGCCCCAGGCGGCCAAGCGCTCGCGCAGCTCGCGTTCGCTGCGGTCGCGCCGGGCCAGCCAGCGCAGGACGCGCGCGCGGGGATCGGAGTCGGCGGCGCGAGCCGGCATCAGTCCTTGCGACCGCCGGCGCGCCGGGCGCGCCCGCCGCGGGCCGGGGCCTCCCGGACGGTGGCCGACTCGGTCTCCGCCCCGTCCGCCTCGGGCGCCTCCGCGACAGCCGGCGCGGAGATGCCGGCCCCGGCGGCGGCACCGGCCCCGGCGGGCGCGTCGGTCAGCCCCAGGTGGATCCGCAGCTTGCCGTCCAGCTCGTCGCGGATGTCGGGGTTCTGCTTGAGGAACTGGCGGGTGTTCTCCTTCCCCTGGCCCATGCGGATGTCGCCGTAGCTGAACCAGGTGCCGCTCTTGTCCACGATGCCCGCCTTGACGCCCAGCTCCACGAGGTCGCTCTCGTAGCAGATCCCATCGCCGAAGTAGAGGTCGAACTCGGCCACCTTGAACGGAGGCGCCACCTTGTTCTTGACCACCTTGACCTTGCAGCGGCTGCCGATGACGTCCTCGCCGCGCTTGATGGCCTGGATGCGGCGGATGTCCATGCGCACCGACGAGTAGAACTTGAGGGCGTTGCCGCCCGTGGTCGTCTCGGGATTGCCGAACATGACGCCGATCCTCATGCGGATCTGGTTGATGAAGATGAGGCAGGTGTTGCTCTTGGATACGACGCCGGTGAGCTTGCGCAGGGCCTGGCTCATGAGCCGCGCCTGGAGGCCCATGTGCGCGTCGCCCATCTCGCCCTCGATCTCGGCGGCGGGCACCAGGGCGGCCACCGAGTCCACCACGACCGCGTCCAGGGCTCCCGAGCGCACGAGGACCTCCGTGATCTCCAGGGCCTGCTCGCCCGTGTCGGGCTGGCTGACGAGGAGGTTGTCCACGTCCACGCCCAGCTTGCGGGCGTAGACGGGATCCATGGCGTGCTCGGCGTCCACGAAGGCCGCCGTGCCGCCGGCCCGCTGGGCGTTGGCCACGGCGCTCAGGGCCAGGGTGGTCTTGCCCGAGCCCTCGGGGCCGTAGATCTCCACGACCCGGCCGCGGGGAATGCCCCCGATGCCCAGGGCCGCGTCCAGCGCCAGGCTGCCGGTGGAGATGCGGTCGATGCTGGGCAGCACCGGATTGTCGCCCAGGCGCATGATGGAGCCCTTGCCGAACTGCTTCTCGATCTGGGAGAAGGCCAGGTCCAGGGCCTTTCGCTTGCCGTTCTGGTCCGCTTCGCGCGTCATCGTGGTGGCACTCCTTGGTGCGGGGCGCTCTCGCCCCTGGCTCGGGCGGCCCATCTTCCGGACGCCAAGGTATCATCCGCCGCCGCGGACGTGCAAGGCTTCATGAAGCCGGCAGTTCCGGAGTCGAGGGCGCGCCGGGAGGGCGCGGGGAGGCGCGCCGCGGATCTTGCCAGAAACGTACCGCCCGCGCCGGGGCGCAGGCGGCCGGCGGC
>JAFGBK010000072.1 GCA_016933175.1 Candidatus Krumholzibacteriota bacterium
CGCGCCTGCGGACTTGGCGCCGCGCATCCGGGCCGGGCAGGCCGCGCCGCCGGCCGGCTGGGTCTCGCCCGACTACGGCGTGAGGAAGGCGGCTCCGGAGGCGTCGCTGGCCGGCGCCGCGCCCCTGCCCGTGCGTGTCGTCAGCGTGCTGGCCGACCCGGCGGCGCCGCTCCTGGCGGGGGTCACGCTCGCGCGCGGGCCCCGCGAAGAGCTCCTCCTGGAGCTGGTCGGCGGGGACGGCAGCCGCCTGCGCCTGGCTTACCTGCTGCGAGGCGCCGCGCCGGCGCCTCTCGGCGAGTGGACGGGCGGCCCGGCGGGGGACTGCTTCCTGGCCGCGGCGGCCCAGGGCCCAGGTGGCGAGGCGCGCGGGACCGCGGCCCTGACCGCGCGCCTGGCGCCGGGCGACGTGCCGGATCTCCTGGCGCCGGTTCCCCCCGCGGCGCCGCGCGGCGGACGCGGCGGCGCCGGCCCCGGCGGTGGAGACGCGGGAGTGGCGCCGTGAGCGCGCCGGCAGGCATCGTCCTGTCCAACCTGTTCCCCAACTCGGCGGAGCCCACGCGCGGCCAGTTCATCTGGCAGGAGACGCGGGCCCTGGCCCGCCGCCATCCCCTGACGGTGGTCTCGCCCCTGCCCTGGGTGCCGCCGGGGCTGCGGAGCCGCCCCCGCTACGCCTTCCACGCGGCTCGGCGCCGCGAGCGGCGCGAGGGGCTGGAGGTGCGGTATCCCCGCCACCTGGTGCCCCCGGGATTCGGGCGCTTCCTCTACGGGGATCTGATGGTGCTGGCCCTGGCGCCGCTGCTGCGGCGCCTGGTGCGCGAGGGCGCGCCGCGCTTCCTGGTGGCCCACTACGTCTATCCGGACGGCTATGCGGCCGTGCGCCTGGGGCGGCGCCACGGCCTGCCGGTGCTGGTCAAGGCGCGGGGCTCGGACGTCAATGTCCACACGGACGACGCCCTGCGGCGGCGGCTGACCCTGTGGACCCTGCGCCGGGCCGATGCCGTGGCGGCGGTCAGCGCCGCCTTGCGGGAGCGCATGGCGGCCCTGGGCCTGGAGCGCGGGGACGTGGCCGTCGTGCCCAACGGCGTGGACACGGCGCTCTTCTACCCACGGGATCGGGACGCCTGCCGGCGCGAGCTGGGTCTGGAGGCGGCGCCCACGACCTTCCTCTTCGTGGGGAACTGGGTGCCGGTCAAGGGGCTGGACGTGCTCCTCGAGGCCTTCGCGATGCTGGGCGAGGTGGAGCGGGCGGGCCTGCGCCTGCTCCTGCTGGGCGGAGGCGGCGAGGAGGCGGCCCTGCGCGAGGCCGTCCGGGTCCGCGATCTGGATGCCCAGGTACGTTTCCTGCCAGCGGTTCCCCACGACGCGGTGCCCCTGTGGATGGGGGCCTGCGACTGCCTGGTGCTGCCCAGCCGCATGGAGGGCTGCCCCAACGTCCTGGTGGAGGCCCTGGCCTGCGGCCGGCCCGTGGTGGCCAGCCGCGTGGGCGGGGTGCCGGAGATCGTCGTCGAGGGGGAGACGGGGCTGCTGGTGCCGCCCGGGCGACCGGCGCCCCTGGCGGACGCCCTGCGCCAGGCCGCGGGCTTCGCCCTGCGGCCCGAGGCCAGCCCCCTGTGGGGCCGCGACTGGGAGCAAGTGGGGGACGAGATGGCCGGTCTCGTGGCGGGCATGCTCGCGCGGTCCGATCACCGGCAAGGGAGGGACCCGTCGTGGACTTCGTGATCCTGGCCAACGCCTGGCAGGACGGCCTGCGCAACCCGACCAGCAAGCACCACGTAGCCGAGGAGCTGGCCCGGCAGGGCCACCGCGTCCTGTGGATCAACGGCGCCGGCATGCGCACGCCCAGCGTGGCGGCGGGCCAGGATCGCTCCCGCATCCTCGTGAAGCTGAAGCAGGCCCTGAGCGGCATCCAGGCGGCGGCGCCGAGCATCCACGTCATCGCGCCCCTCATCGTGCCTCTGCCCGGGCGGGCGGCCGTGCGCCGCCTCAACGCGGGCGTCTACGCGCTCTGCGCCCGCGTCGCCGCCCGGCGCCTGGGCCTCGTCGAGCCGGCCCTCATCAACTTCCTGCCCATGGTGCCCGACTTCCAGCGGCGCTGGCCCTGGCGCAAGGTCTACTACTGCGTGGACCGCTGGGACGCCTTCGACACCTACGACACCGGTCTCATGCTGCGCCTGGACGAGGACTGCTGCCGCTCGGCCGACCTGGTGATCACAACCTCCCTGATGCTCACCGAGCGCGCCCGGAGCTACGGCGCGCGCGTGGAGGAGATCCCGCACGGCGTCAACCACCCCCACTTCGCGCGGGCTCTGGACGCCGTCGAGCGCCCGGCCGACATGCCGGCGGGGCCGGTCGTGGGCTTCATCGGGCTCATCAGCGAGTGGGTGGACCAGGCGCTGCTGGTGCGCCTGGCGCGGGCCCACCCGGCGGCGGCCGTCGTCCTCATCGGCAAGGCGGACGTGGACACGGCGGTCCTGGCGGCCGAGCCCAACATCCACCTGCTGGGCCCGCGGCCCTTCGCGCGCCTGCCCGAGTACCTGGCCCACTGCCGGGTGGGGATCATTCCCTTCGTCGTGAACGAGTTGACGCGGGCCGTGAATCCCATCAAGCTCCGGGAGATGCTGGCGGCCGGCTGCCCGGTGGTGTCCACGGCCCTGCCCGAAGTGGGGCGCTACACCGAGGGCGTGGACGTGGCCGCGAGCGACGCGGAGTTCGTCGCCCGGGTGGGCGAGCGCCTCCAGGCGCCGCTCGCGGACGGCGAGCGGCGCGCCCTGAGCGGGTCCGTGGCGGGCGAGACCTGGGAGCGCAAGGTCGAGCGGCTGCTCGTCCTGGTCACCGGCGCCGCGTGAGGACCGCCGTGCCCGGAACCCTGCGCGAGGAGTTCCCGTGAACCCGCTCGTTGCCATCCCGCTGCTTCTGGTCCTGCTCCTGGCCCTCAGCGCCGCGCGGCTGATCAGGCGCAACCGGCTCTACCACTTCGAGATCTGGCTGAGGCCCTGGCTGCGGCGGCGCCGCGAGCTGAGTGGCCGCCTGCCCCCCGTCGGTCCGGACCGCTGCCGCGACCTGCTCTTCTGCTTCGTGGACCATTTCGAGCCCGGCACGCGGGAAGCCGATCCCGAGCAGAGCGCCGCCCGCTTCCGCGTCTGGACGGAGGGCTGGCCGGCCCTGGCCAGCCGCTTCGCCGACAGCGACGGCCGCCGTCCCCAGCACAGCTTCTTCTTCCCGCCCCATTACTTCAGCGACTCCTACCTGCGCGGCCTCGCGGCGATGGACTGGCAGGGCGTGGGGGAGACCGAGCTGCACCTGCACCACGAGAACGACGACAGCGCGAGCCTGCGCGCCCTGCTCGAGGAGACGGTGGCGCTCTACGCCCGCTTCGGCGTTCTCGCCTGCCAGGGCGATCCCGTGACGAGGCGCTACGCCTTCATCCACGGCAACTGGGCCCTGGACAACTCCCTTCCCGGCCTCTGCGGGGTCAACGACGAGCTGAGCGTCCTGCAGGCCACGGGCTGCTACGCCGACTTCACCTTTCCCAGCCTCCACCGCGCCCAGCCGCGCATGGTCAACGTCGTCTACCGGGCCGTGGACGATCCCGACCGGCCCAAGAGCTACGACCACGGCCGTCCCCTGCGTGCGGGCCGGCCGCCGGCGCCCGACGAGTTCCTCCTCGTGACGGGGCCCCTCGGCCTGCGGCTGCGGCGGCAGCCGCCCTTCGTGGCCGTGGAGGACGCGGACGTCACTGGCGGCGCGCCGGGCACGCCCGAGCGGGTGCGGCGCTGGGTCCGCCAGGGGATCCACGTGGCGGGCCGGCCCGAGTGGATCTTCGTCAAGGTGCACACCCATGGCGCTCCCGAGGAGCACCGCGAGGCCCTGCTGGGCCGAACGGCCGAGCGCATGTACGCCGCTCTCTGCGAGGAGTACGGCGACGGGGTTCGCTGGCGACTGCACTTCGTCACCGCCCGGGAGATGGCCAACATCGCCCGGGCCGCCGAGGACGGCCGCCTCGGCGACGCCGGCCGTTACCGGGACTACTGGATCCCGCCCTACCTGACCCGCTCCCTGCGCTGCAGCGGCCGCTACGAGGCCGCGGCCTTCCTGCCGCCCGCGGCGCCGGTGGCCCTGCCGCGCCTGGAGCTGCGCCTGGAATCGCCCGGCCCCGCCGCGAATCTGGAGCTGCGGGCCGGTCTCCTGCGTCGCGTTCGCGGTCCCATGGCCGCCCTGGAGATCACGCCCGCCGCGGGCGGGGCGGCGGCCGCCTCCGGCGCGGGCGGCCTGGCGGCGCCCGGGGCCGCCGGAGAGCTGGTCCTTACCGGCTCCGGCGAGGTGGAGCTATTCTTGCTCGACGGTGCGGGGCTACGGGGTCCGCAGGGTCCCCTTGCGGTCCGCGAGCGGATTCTCGAAGGGGACATCTCCTTGTCCCGCTTCGTGTTGCAACTTGACGCCGGGACGCCGTCCCGCCTGGAGGCGCTGCCTCCCGGGCAGGGCGGGGTCGTTTCCTAGGCAACGGGAGCGGCATGGACCGACTGCCGAGGCTCAGTCCCTTCCAGCGCTTCGTGGTCCGGAACCACGAGGCGCGCTGGCTCATGGCGGCCACCAGCGTCCTGGCGCCGCGGCGGCTCTTCCGGAGCTTCATGGACCTCGCCCGGCGCGAGCCCCTGCCCTGGCTGCGCCGGCGCGCCGCCCTGACCCTCAGCTTCGACTGCGACTTCACCAAGGACGTCGAGGCCTTCCCCGCAGTGACGCGGCTCCTGGCCGATCACGGCCTGCGCGCCTCCTTCGCGGTGGTGGGCCTCTGGGTGGAGCGCCACCCGGACCTGCACCGCGCCCTGGTGGGCGCCGGCCACGAGCTGCTCAACCACACCTGGAGCCACCCGGACAACCCGGAGATCGATCCCGACCGCAAGTTCCGCCTCCTCCCGCGCGCCGAGAAGCGCGAGGAGCTGGAGCGCGCCCACGAGATCATCGCCCGGGTGACGGGGGTGGAGTGCGCCGGCTGCCGCATCCCGCACTTCAAGGACCTGTTCACGCCGGACGTCTACGACATCCTGGCCGAGCTGGGCTACCGCTTCGACTCGTCCACGCTCATGACGGGCGCGCCCGGCGGCGGCCGGCCCTACCGCGCCGGGGCGGGCGTCTGGGAGTTTCCCCTCACCACCTGCCCCAAGCATCCCCTGACGGTGCTCGACACCTGGCACAGCCTGCACGTGGGCCACCCCTTCTACCGCCTCAGCCATCACGGCCAGGCGGCCTTCTGCGCGCTGCTCTGGGAGACCATCGAGGCGGCTCTGGAAGCGGGGGGCTGGGTGAACATCTACCTGGACCCCTGGGACGTGCCGGCCCTGACGGACCTGCCCGGCGTGCTGGCTCGCGTGGCCGAGCGCGCCGGCGAGCTGGAGGTGCTCGGCTACGACGAGATCCTGGCGCGCCTGGAGGCGGGCGCCGGCGCCGCGCCGGACGACGCGCGCGGCGCGCCCGGCGCGGGGGATGCCCCGCCGGGCCGCGGGACCGGCACCGCGCCGGGGGGCGCGCGCTGATGTGCGGCATCGCGGGCATCGTGGACCGGCGGCGGGCGCCGGACATCGAGACGATCAAGCGCATGACGCTGACCCTCGAGCACCGCGGCCCCGACGCCTTCGGCCTGCACGTGGCCGGGCCTCTGGCCCTGGGCCACAGCCGCCTGTCCATCATCGACCTGAACACGGGCGACCAGCCCATGGCCGACCCCTCCGGGCGCTGGTGGATCTGCTACAACGGCGAGCTGTTCAACTACGTCGAGCTGCGGGAGGAGCTGTCCGCCCGCGGCCACCGCTTCCACACCACCAGCGACACCGAGGTGGTCCTGCACCAGCTCGCCGAGCACGGCCCCGGCGGCCTGGCGGCCATGAACGGCCAGTGGGCCATCGCCCTCTGGGACGCGCGCGAGGAGAGCCTCCTGCTCGCCCGCGACCGCTTCGGCATCCGGCCCCTGCACTACTGGCGCGGCGATGGAGTGTTCGTCTTCGCCTCGGAGGTCAAGGCCCTGCTGGCCCACCCCGCGGTGCCGCGGGAACCGGACCCGGAGGGGCTGCTCCAGGTCTTTCGCTACTGGGCGCCCCTGCCGGGCCGCACAGCCTTCCGCGACGTGCGCGAGGTGAAGGCCGGGCACTGGCTCCACCTGGACGCCGCCGGCCTGCGCGAGGAGCGCTGGTGGCGCATGCCCTTTTGCGCGGGGTCGCACGCCGTGCGCGACGCCGGCGAGGCGACGGAACTCCTGCGCGAGCGGCTGCGCGTGGCGACGCGACTGCGCCTGCGCGCCGACGTGCCCGTGGGCGCCTACGTCAGCGGCGGCATCGACAGCAGCCTCCTCGCCTCGCTGATCAAGGACGAGAATCCGGGCATGAAGACCTTCTCCATCCGCTTCACGGACCGGGTCTTCGATGAGTCGTCCTACCAGGAGTTGATGGTGCGGCACCTGGGCAGCGAGCACCACTTCGTCGAGGTGGGCGGCGCCGAGATCGCGGCGGCCTTCCCGCGGCTGGTGCGCCATGCCGAGAAACCCGTGCTGCGCACGGCGCCCACGCCGCTGATGCTGCTGGCGGAGAAGGTGCGCCAGGTGGGGCTCAAGGTGGTCCTCACGGGCGAGGGCGCCGACGAGGTGCTGGCGGGCTACGACCTGTTCAAGGATGCCAAGATCCGCCACTGGTGGGCGCGGCGGCCCGAGAGCCGCCTGAGACCCCTGCTCCTGGGGCGGCTCTACCCCACCAGCCCCATGCTGGCCAAGGCGGGCCGCAGCGAGGTGCTGCGGCAGTACTACGGCCAGTGGATCGCCGATCCCGGCGACCGCGGCTTCAGCCACCGTCCGCGCTGGGAGACGACGGCCGGCGTCCTGGACCGCTACCTGTCGCCCGCGCTGCGCGCGCTGCTGGCGCGCGTCCCCGAGTGGGACGCCGGCTACCTCGACGCCCTTCCGGCCGACTTCGACGGCTGGGATCCCCTGGATCGGGCCCAGCTCCTCGAGGCCGAGACCCTGCTGGGGGGCTACCTGCTGAGCAGCCAGGGCGACCGGCCGGCCATGGCCCACAGCGTCGAGGGGCGCTTCCCCTATCTCGATCCCGACGTCGTGGCGGCCAGCTGCGCCATGGATCCGCGCCTGCGCCTGCCCGTCCTGCACGAGAAGGCGGTGCTCAAGAGCGCCGCCCGCGGCGTGCTGCCCGACGCGATCCTCGACCGGCCCAAGCAGCCCTACATGGCGCCGGACGCGCCCAGCTTCTTCGGCGAGGGCGCGCCGGAGTGGGTGGGCGAACTCCTTGCCCGGGACCGGGTGGCCCGGTATGGTCTGTTCGATCCGGACGCCGTCGACGCCCTCCGGCGCAAGATGGAGCGGCGCCGCCGCAACCTCATCGGCTTCCGGGACAACATGCTGGCGGTGGGCATCCTGTCCTGCCAGCTGCTCCTGCGCGACTTCGTCGAGGGGCGGCCCGAGCCGGCACGCGCTGTGGCGGCCTTCCGCGAGGCCCTGCCCCTGGGCAGTCAACCCGTATGAACTAGCGAGGAACGATGGAAGCGAAGATCCGACAGTTCATCGTCGACACCTTCCTGGCGGGAAAGGACGATCCCGACTTCGGAAACGATGACTCGCTCCTGGACACGAGGATCCTGGATTCCACCGGCATGGTGGAGCTCGTGGAGTTCGTGGAGGACGAGTTCGGCGTCACCGTGGACGATTCCGAGCTGACGCCCGAGAACCTTGACTCCGTCATGCGCGTGGCCGCCTTCGTGGGCAGGAAGGTCAACGCCGGCTAGAGACGAGGCGAAGATGGATGCGGTCTGGAACTACCTCGAGCGCGCGCGGCGTGACCATCCCGCCGGGGAGGCCGTCGTGCATGGCGAGGCACGCTGGAGCTGGGAGGACCTGCACCGCCGCGCGCAGGGCCTCGCCGTCGCCCTGGAGGCGCAGGGCGTGGCGCCTGGCCAGCGCGTGGCCCTGCTCTGGGAGAACTCGCCCGAGTACGTGCAGATCTACTTCGCCCTGCACCGCCTGGGCGCCATCCTGGTGGGGCTCAATCCCGTCAACGACGCGGCCTACGTGATGCGTGTCTGCGCGGACTGCGAGCCGGCCGCCCTCGTCGGCCAGGCCAAGTTCCTGCGGCGCATCGCGCCGGACCTGGACCCGGCGCGGGTGCCGCCGCTCTGGCTGCTGGACGCGCCGCTGGACGCGCCACCCGGCGGCCCGCGCATGGCGCAGCTCCGCGAGGAGGCGGGCGATCCGCGCGCGGCGCTGCCCGCAGCCGGCGACGACGCCATGATCCTCTACACCTCGGGCACCACGGGCCGCCCCAAGGGCGTGACCCTCACCCAGCGCAACCTCACGGCCAACACGGAGTCCATCGTCGAGTACCTGGCCCTGACCCGCGAGGACCGCGTGATGGTGGTGCTGCCCTTCTTCTACTCCTACGGCCACTCGCTGCTGCTCACCCACGCGGCCGTGGCCGGCGCGCTGGTGGTGGACAACCGCTTCGCCTTCCCGCGCGTGGTGCTGGACACCATGGAGCGCGAGGCCGTCACCGGCATCAGCGGCGTGCCCAGCACCTACGCCATCCTCATGCAGAAGACGCGGCTCGACGAGCACCCGCTGCCCGGCCTGCGCTACTTCACCATCGCGGGCGGCGGCCTGCCCGTGGCGGACCTGCAGCGCCTGCGCGGGCTATGGCCCAGCGTGACGCCCTTCGTCATGTACGGGCAGACCGAGGGCACCGCGCGCCTGAGCTATCTCGATCCCGCCGAGTTGGATCGCAAGCTGGGCTCCATCGGCCGCGGCATTCCCGGCGTCAGGCTGGAGGTGCTGGACGAGGACGGACGCGCCGCGCCGCCCGGCGTCACGGGGGAGATCGTCGCCTCGGGCGAGAACATCATGCGCGGCTACTGGCGGGACCCGGAGGAGACGCGCCGGGTCGTCGACGAGCAGGGGCGCCTGTGGACCGGCGACCTGGCCCGGGTGGACGACGAGGGCTACCTCTACGTGGTCGGCCGCAAGAAGGACATGATCAAGAGCGGCGGCTACCGCATCAATCCGAAGGAGATCGAGGATCACATCGCCGAGCTGCCGGCGGTGGTCATGAGCGCCGTGCTCGGCATGCCGGACAGCATCCACGGCGAGCGCATCGTCGCCTGCATCGTCGCGCGCGCCGGGACGGACCTGGCGGCGGCGGACGTGACGCGGCACCTGCGCGGCTGCCTGCCCCACTGGAAGCAACCCCACGAGGTGCGCTTCGTGGAGGACCTGCCGCGGACCTCGTCGGGCAAGATCCAGAAGCACATTCTACGGGAGAGCCTCGCGGGCGGCGGGATGGCGACGGCCGGCGGGCAGCTCCCGCCCGGCGGGTCGGAGGCATAGAAAACCGGCGCCGCCCAAGCGGACGGCGCCGGCTGTCAGTCGTTCAAGGCGCGCTCAGGATCGCTTGCGTCGGATGAGACCGGCGATGCCCAGGGCGCCGACGCCAAGGAGGAGGCCGGTGGCCGGCTCCGGAACGGGGGCGTCGTTCGGGGGATCGTGCTCGACCTCGCCACCAGGGTTCTCGCCATCGGATCCGACGGAGGAATCGTCGGGATCGTCCGCGTCAGCATTGTGGCCGTGGATGATGAAGAGCTCCTCATCATTCGGGATGCCATGCATGAAGTCGCCATCCTCGATGACCTCGCTGCCGTTGACGTACTGGTCGACGGACGCCAGAGCCGGCAGGGCCACGAGGAGAAGAAGGCTGGCCAAGATGGGGATACGCTTGAACATATGGACCATCCCTGTTGCAGAGCCTGAAGGCCTGCTTCCAAAGGGCAAAGACTTCCCGACGTGAGGACAATTCTAAGTGAGCTGGGAGTAGAAATCAAGATCCCAGGCGCGAGTTAGTTCAAGATTTTTCGGACGAGTTGCAGGATAGTCTTCCTTGTGTGACAGGTCCGTCGGCAAGGAGTGACCGCCCGGGCCTTGAAAGAACTGGACATGCCCCATGGGGGTCGATAATGTCCAAGTGGTTGTCAATCAAATGGATCGGGAGGATCTCGTGATCCGCATAACCGGCCGGGCTCTGAGGTCCGGCGCCGCGTGGCTGCTGCTGGCCTGCCTCCTGGCGGCGCCGGCCAGAGCCCAGACGGGCGCGGCGGGCCTGGAGCCCTACCGCGTCGGTCCCCTGGACGAGCTGATTCTCTCCATTCCCCAGCAGGGAGAGCTGGACCGGAACCTCACCGTGGACGAGCGCGGGATCATCAACGCCCCGCTCATCGGCGAGGTGGAGGCGGCCGGCCGCACCCTGACCGAGATCGAGCGCGAGATCCTGGAACGCATCCAGGTCTATCACCGGAACGTCACGCGGGTGTCGCTGGAGGTCGTGGCCTACAACAGCCGGGCCATCTACGTGCTCGGCGCGGTCCACGAGCCCGGCAAGTACGCCCTGTATCCGGTGCCCAATGTCTGGCAGGCGATCCGCGAGGCGGGCGGCGTCACCGTGGAGGGCGACCTCAGCCGCGTGCGGGTCTTCCGCCAGCGGGACGGCCGGCAGGTCGTGGAGACCCACAACCTGGCGACCCTCCTGGCCGCCGACGGCGTCGTCGAGATGCCATCCCTCGCTCCCGGCGAGACCGTGGAGGTGCCCACGCGGCCCGCGCAGCCGGGCGCCTACGCGGGCTCCGACGGCGTCTACGTCATGGGCCAGGTCCTGCAGCCCGGTGTCTACCGCATGGAAGCCGGGGCCAACGATCTGCTGGGCTTCATCCTGCGCGCCGGGGGACCCGCCGGTCACGCCAAGCTGGACAAGGTGCACCTGCTGCGGCCCCGGGCTGACGGCGGCCTCCTGCGCTTCGAGCTGGACCTCGAGCGCTACCTCGACCGGGGCGATCCGCGCCAGAATCCGGAGATCATGCCCGGCGACACCATCTACGTGCCCGAGGAAGGCACCTTCACCCGCGCGCTGCGCAGCAACCTCGGCATTCTGACGAGCCTGGCGACGCTGGCAACGACGCTCTGGCTCATCTCGGACCGGAACAACTAGACGAGTCGACGTGGGCGCACCCCGGCTGAAGCGGACGCTCTTGCTCTCCACCGGAGCCGGCCTGCTGGTGATGCTGGCCCTCGTTCTGCTCGCCGACGCGGGCGAGACACTGCGGGCGCTGCGAGGCATGCGGCTGGCGTGGCTGCCCCTGCTCCTGGTCTTCTCCGTCGCCAACTACATCACGCGCTTCGGCAAGTGGGAGTACTTTCTGCGCCTGCTCGGATTGCGCTTGCGGGTCGCGGACAGCCTGGGCATCTTCGTGGGGGGGTTCGTCTTCTCCATCACGCCCGGCAAGCTGGGGGAGGTCTTCAAATCCTTCCTCGTCCGCGAGATCGATGGCGCGCCGATCTCGCGGACGGCCCCGGTGGTCTTTGCCGAGCGCTTCACGGACCTGGGCGGACTGCTCGTCCTGGCCTCGGCCGGCGTGGTCGGCAGCCGCCAGGGGGGGGTCGCCTGGATCGCGGGCCTCGCGCTGCTGGTGCTCCTGTTCGCGCTGATCAGCTCGCGACGCGTGGAGGGACTCGTGCTGCGAATCCTGGCGCGGCTCGGCGCCCTGGGACGCCGGGCCGACGCCATGGTCCGCGCGCTGGAGAGCGCCCGCACGTTGCTGCGGCCGCGGGACCTGCCCGCCCTGCTGGCCCTGAGCACGGTCTCCTGGTTCTGGGAGTGCTGGGCCCTGGTCTTCGCCGCGCGGGCCTTCGGCGCGGAGCTGGCGCTGCGCGAGGCCGTCTTCATCTACTCCCTGGCCACGCTGGCCGGGGCCCTGGCCTTCCTGCCCGGGGGGCTGGGCGTGACCGAGGGCAGCCTAGCCCTCCTGCTCGTGGGGCGGGTGGGCCTGGAGCGCGGCGTGGCCGCCGCGACGACGATGGTGATCCGGGCGACGACGCTCTGGTTCGCCGTGGCCATCGGGGTCGTTGCCCTCGCCTGGCTGGATCGTCGCTGGCGCCTCGGCGCGCGGCTCTGGGGCGGGCCCGCGGCGGCGCCGCTGGAGGCGGAGGAAAGGGGAAGTCCATGAGGAACGCGCGCGCGCTGGCGGCACGCCGAGTCGCCGCCGGCCTGCTCAGCCTGCTGGCCGCATGGCCGGCGGCCGGGGAGACGGCCTTCCGCGCCACGGAAGCGGGCCTTCCCCTGCGCCTGACGGGCGCGACCGTCCTCGAGGGCGTGGCGCCCCTGCCCTTGCCCGCCGACGGCGAGGCCTTCCTGCGCCTGGAGGCCGGCGGCGGTTCCTGGGAGCGCCGCACCGCCGTCCTGGCCTGGAACGCCCAGGGGCGGCCCATCCTGGTGAACGATCACACTCGCCGCGCCCTGCTCGGCACGCTGGTGCCCGGACTGGGCACTGTCCTGTCGGGGCGCCCGCTGCACGGCGCCACCGAGATGGCGGCCGTCGGCTACCTGGCGGCGAACGGGCTGCACGCGCGCAGTCTGGCGGACGACGCCCTTAACGCCAGCGATCACCTCGAAGAGCTTTATCGGCTGGAAACGGATCCCGGCGAGCGCCTCCTGCTCCGGCACGAGGCGGACCTCGCCCACGAGCGCTGGGAGCATCGCGACCGGCAGGAGCGCCTGGAGCTGGCCCTGGCCGGCGCCTTCGCGGGAATGGCGGTCGTCGAATCGTGGTGGCTGAACCGGCCCCTCGCGGCGGCGCGCCGGGGCGACGACCTGGTCCTCAGCGTGCCGCGGACCTCCTCCACCAAGGCCCTCCTGGCCTCCCTCGTCATGCCGGGCATGGGCCAGGCCTATCGCGGCCAGCGGCGCGGGGCCCTCTACCTGGCCGCGGAGACCTTTCTGCTCCAGGAGCTGATCGACGTCACCACGCGCCGGAAGATCCAGGTCAGCGAGTACAGCGCCGCCCACTCGTATCTGGGCCAGGATGGCTACAGCGCCGCTGACGAGCGCATTCTGCAGCGGCTCTGGGACCGCCAGGCCGACACGACCCAGGAGCTTCAGGCCTTCACGGCCGCGGCGGGTGCCGTCTGGCTGCTGAGCGTGGTGGACGTACTGGCGACCTCGCCGACGGCGCCCCCGCCGCCGCGATGGGCCGTGGCCCACGACCCCGGGGGGCGCCTCGCCCTGGCATGCTCCCCGGCCGGCCGCCTGGGCCTGGCCTGGACGCTGCGTTTCTAGGCTCCCTCTCCCCCCAGCGCCCTCGCGCCAGCGCGCTCGCGGCCAAGCGAGCCGGCGCGGGCTCCCCGGACGACCTTCCCTGGCCGGCTCCGGATGGTATCCTCCCCGACGGGAAACCGGACGCCGCGATGAGCGGCGATGCGACACGGCGCAAGCCGCCCGGCCGGCCAGGTTTCCCTTGCAATTTTCCGCGGCCTGCGCTTTCTCTGGCGCCGAGGGCGCGAGCCGTCCGCCGCCAGGACGGGTTCGTCTACGCAATACTGGGGTGCAATGAGCTGGCGCGCGACACCTACCCGGGACCCTGGCACAGGCCCTGCTGTCGGCTTAATCGCAAGGAGCACTTTGTTTTATATGGGGATGCCGATCCCCCGCCGAAGCCTTGCCGGAAGCGATTTCCCCTTCCGGGCACCGCGCACGACACGACACCTGAGGTACGCACCATGCGAGTGATCCGGATCGCCCTGAGCGCCGCGCTGCTCATCGCCATCTTTCCTCTCAGCGTCATGGCCGACGGCGGCGCCGGCGTCGGCGCCGCCGATTTCCTGGAGATCCCCGTCGGAGCGCGAGACATGGCCCTGGCCGGCGCCACCGGCGCCCTGCCGGGCGACGCCGCCTCCATCCTGCGCAATCCGGCGCTTCTCGCCACGGGCGGCGGCACGCAGCTCCAGCTGGGCCACTGCGAGTGGTACCAGGACCTGCGCCACGAGAGCGCGATGCTGGCCCTGGACCTGCCCGCCGGCGCCGGCCGCCTTGGCGTGCATCTGCGTTACCTCCACATGGACCCGCTGCCCGCCCTGGACGCAGACCTGCAGTCCATCGGCGAGGCGGAGGTCTACGATCTGGCGGCCGGCCTGACCTGGGCGACCCGCCTCGCCCGGCGCTGGGACCTGGGCCTGAGCGTGCACGGCATCCGCCAGGAGCTGGCGGGCCTTGACGGGCGCGGCTGGGCGCTGGACCTGGGAGCGGGCCTGGTGGCCGCCGGCTCCTACTGGAGCGTGTCGGCGCGCAACCTCGCCGGCTGTGTGGACTTCGACGACTCGGCCTTCGAGGTCGAGCGCATGATCTGCCTCGGCGTGGCCCGCTACCTGCCGCGGCTGGGCAGCACCTTCACACTCGAGTATCGCCAGCCCCGCTACTGGGGCGGCAGCCTCCGCGGTGGTGTCGAGTACCTGGTGGGCGGCCTGCTGGTCCTGCGCGCGGGCTATGCCCAGGCCCTGGAGGACACGGGGGGCGAGAGCGGACAGCCCAGCTTCGGCGCGGGCCTGCGCCTGGGCCGGATGGGTCTCGACTACTCCTACCAGGCCAGCGACCGGCTGGGGGAGGTGCATCTCCTCTCCCTCAACCTGCTTGGCGGCACATCCGCCCTGGCGCCCTACCGCTACTTCCGCCCCGGTCCCTGAACGCCCCGCGCGATTCCGGCGTGTCTAAACCCTGCAAGAACCTCCGGCGCGGCCGACACCTTTTTCGTACGCCACGGGAGCTTCTGGAATCTTGTCCCTTGTGAAGGCGGCAACAAGGCGAGGCTAATTTCAACCAGACACTTGCTTCCGCCACTTCCGAACTGATACAATGTTCCTCGATCCAGATGCCGTGCGACGGCTACGGGACTCGTGTCGGCTCGGCACGAAATAGGCTCCTCCCCCGGAAAGGGGTGAGCCGGAGGCGGGGATAGGCGACTCAGGCGGTACACCGGTCGGCCTCTTTTTTTGCGGATCGAATAATGTTTCGGTTTTGTTATGGCTGGAATCATGATTCGCAGGCACCGGATGAAATCGAGAGATCGTTCATAGCCACTACGCTGCAAGCAGGACGAGATATGAAGAAGACAGTTCTGGCCGATGACTTCCTGGAGAGCTTCCGCAACAAGCGGCGGCCCCAGCTCACGACCGTCATCGACCCGGACAAGGACAGCACGCTCGACTGGCTCGACCGGTGTGAGAGCCGCGGGGCAGTGCGCAACGAGCTCGAGCTCGAACGGTCCACGCGCCTGGCCATCCGGATCTTCGACATCGCCGTCGCGATCCTGGCTCTCGTGGCACTCAGCCCCGTGCTCCTGATCCTCGCCGCGCTCATCAAGATGGAGGGGCCGGGGCCGGTGATCTACCGCCAGGTGCGGACGGGCCGCAACCTCCGCTCCTGCGACCGCCGTCGCAGCCAGAACATCCGCATGCTCCAGGAGCGGCGGCGCAGCGACCGGCGCCGGGACGCGGCGCCGGGCCGCCCCTTCGAGATCTTCAAGTTCCGGAGCATGGTGGCCGACGCCGAGAAGAACGGCATCCAGATGGCCACCAAGGACGACGACCGCATCACCCGCATCGGGCGGATCATGCGCCGCGCCCGCCTGGACGAGCTGCCCCAGTTCTTGAACGTGCTCAAGGGCGACATGAGCATCGTCGGCCCCCGCCCCGAGCGGCCGGAGATCATCGAGTACCTGGAGGAGCAGATCCCCGGCTACAGCGAGCGTCTCGGAGTGCGCCCCGGCATCACGGGCCTTGCCCAGATCCGCAACGGCTACGACACGGATCTCGAGCACATCCGCCGGAAGATCACCCTGGATCGCTACTACATCCAGAAGTGCTCCCTGATGAACGACCTGCGCATCTGCCTGCGAACCTTCCGCGTCGTCATCAAGGGCGAGGGAGCCATGTAAGCGGACTTTGACGAACGTACGAGGCAGGCCGGGAGCGCATCGCGCTCCCGGCCTTTCTCGTTACGCACCGGGGGAATCAAAGGAGCAGGGAATCGGGAGGCATGGGCACGAGCTTGAGCTCGCGCACGCCCCATTGGGCGGCGCGGGTCCGGCTGGGGAACCAGATATCCGCGCGGCGCGTGTAGCGGGCGTTCATCGAGTCCTCCACCACGAACTCGCCCACGCCGGGGATGTAGACCCGGTCGCCCCAGTGAAAGGGGGCCTCGGGGTTGTAGCGCCGGAGCATGTCGCGGCTCAGGGCGATGATGCCGGGCCGGACCCGCTTGTTGGAGGCCGTGATCAGGGGATCGGCGTCGCACTGGTCGCGCGTGCTGGAGTAGCCCGTCACCGTCACGGGATAGACGTTCCGCCCCTCCAGGCCCAGCCACTCGTCCACCCGGTCCCAGGCCGGCGTGCCCCGCTCGCTGAGGGCGACGGGCCGGGCCACGCCGCCTCCCGCGCCACGCCAGGAGCCGGCGGGCTGGAGGCCGAGAGCAAAAACAAGAGCGAGGACGGGTGTCAGCAGCAGTCTCATGGTTGTCCGGGGTTGGCGGGCCGCTACGGTGGGCCCGTGTGATGCGTTCGATGAGTCTTAATTTTACCGGCCCACGGGAAGGCGCGTCAAGCGGCCCCGGCCCCCATCTCTGCGCGGGAGGCACTATTGGCAAGGATTATGCTTAGCTGGGAGTTTCCGGTAATGATGGCGACAGCCGTTGCCAGGAGCCTTTCCCGCTGCTTAGCATGGAACCATGAGCGATACGACCCGGGAATCGGTTCCGGACCGGGAGGCGGTCCACCCCCATTTCTACGAGCAGTTCATCGAGAAGCAGCACCGGATCTTCGTCAACCGCAACCTGCGCATGCGCAGCATCCGGTGGGTGGGCTTCGACATGGACCACACACTCGCCCTGTACAACCGTAACTTCATCGAAGCCCTCGCCTTCGACCTGTCCCTCCAGGCCCTCGTCCGCGAGAAGGACTACCCGCGCGAGCTGCTGGGCATCCGCTACGATCCCGACTTCGGCATCCGCGGGCTGGTGGTGGACAAGGAGGAGGGCAACATCCTCAAGATGGACCGCTTCCACTACGTGGCGGTGGCCTACCACGGCTTCCGGGTCCTGGACAAGGAGACGCGCAAGGGGCTCTACACCTCGGAGCCCATGCAGCTCTCCAGTCCGCGCTTCTGGAGCAGCGATACCCTCTTCGGGCTGCCGGAGATCGCCCTCTACGCCAGCGTCGTCGAGGCCCTGGAGGAGATGGGCTGGCCACCCGGCCTCACCTACCGCCAGGCCTTCACCGACATACGCACCTGCGTGGATCTGGTGCACAAGGACGATTCCCTGAAGAGCATCTTCCGCGAACGACGGGGCGAGTGCTTCCTGAGCGATCCCCGGCTGGTGGCCACCCTCGACAGGTTCCGCACCGAGGGCCAGCGGCTATTCCTGCTCACCAACTCCGACTACGAGTACACCGACTGGGTGCTGAGCTGGGTCATGAACGACGGCGAGCGAGGCCGGCCCTGGTGGTCCTTCTTCGATCTCATCGTCACCGATTCCCACAAGCCCGGCTTCTTCCATGAGGGCATTCCCTGGAAGCGCCTGGCGATCGCGGACCACGAGGTGCCCAGCTTCTCGGGCGGCAACGTCCGCCTCCTCGAGGACCACATCGGCGCCCGCGGCGACGAGATCCTCTACATCGGCGATCACATCTTCGGCGACATCCTCCGCTCCAAGAAGAGCCGCGGCTGGCGCACGGTCATGGTCGTCGAGGAGCTGGAGCACGAGATCCGGGTGGGCCTGGCCACCGAGGAGCAACGCGCGGTCATCGACCAGCTCGAGATGGCGAACTCCGACCTGCTCGCGCGCGTCGCGCGGCTGCGCCGCCGCCAGGAGCGGGCCGCGGCGGTGGGCGCCCCCGGCCCCGGCGACGCCTTCAGCGCCGAGGAGAAGGAGCTGGAGTCGCGCCTGACGCGCAATCTGCTGCGAATCAACGAGTTGGAGGAGGAAATCCGCCGCCGCTACAATCCCTGGTGGGGCTCCCTGTGCAAGGTCGACGGCGAGCTGAGCCGCTTCGGAGACCAGATGCGGGATTTCGCCTGTCTCTACACGGCGCGGGTGAGCAACTTCCTCTACTATCCGCCGAAGCGCTACTTCCTCAGCCCCGTCGAGTTCCTGCCCCACGAGATCTAGGCGCGCGCCGGACGCCCCCGGCCCTCAGCTGATCAGCACGGGTGTGCCCAGCTTGTAGGCCAGGCGCAGGGCGCGGTGCATCCAGCGGAACTGCAGATAGGTGCTGCACTCCCGCGAGAGGCGCAGCACGCGCTCCTCGCTGAGCCCCGCGTAGAGGATGCCCGACAGGAAGTCCAGGTAGATGCTCAGCAGCTCCCGCGGGAACTCGCGGCCATAGCCCGTGCGCTCCGTACGCTCGGAGCTCATGCCCACCAGCGCGTGCAGGATGTGGTCGGTGCTGATGCCGTCGCCCGCGCGCTGGAAGCGGACGGGCTCCGTCCGCTCGAGCAGGCGGGACTCGCGCCGCAGGGTGGTCCGCCGCATGCTGGCGATGGCCTGGCCGTCGAAGGGGCTGTCGCTGCGCAGGATGAGGTTGAGGAGGGTCGGCCACTCCTCCTGCCCGAGGCGATCCATGACCTTCTGCAGGCGCTCGGCGACCAGCTCCTCGAAGCAGCCCTGCAGGGGGTAGTTGATGCGCCCCACGCAGCCGAACTCGTCGGCCTGCGGATCCATGTTGGCAGGGCAGTCGCGGCAGCGCCGGATGAGCCGCCCGATCTCCCGGCCCACCCGCGCGACGTCGTCAAAACCGAAATCCTGCTCCTCGACCTCCAGGCCCCGGATGGTGGGCATGCGCCAGCGCTTCGCGCTCAGGTCCTTGCGCGACAGCTCGGGATGGTCGCGCAGGTACTTGTGGATCATGTAGAGGAAGGTCCAGCGGCGCAGGCCGGGCTCGCCGAGCTGCTCCCGGTTCTCGCAAGGCTGGGGGATGACATAGTCGATGCCCAAGGGCGCTCCCTTCGCGGTCGCTGGCGGGAATCAGACGCTGCGGATGGCCTGGACGGGGTCCATGCGGGCGGCCTCCCAGCCGGGGTACAGGGTGGCCAGCAGGCAGACGCCCAAGGTAAGCGATCCCACCCAGAGAAAGTCAACGGGATTCAGGACCACGGGGACCGTGTCCATGATGAACAGGTCCCAGGGGATGCGCAGGGGGTAGCGCTGGAGCCACAGCCCCAGCCCCAGGCCGCCCAGCGTGCCCGCGGCCACGCCGGACAGGCCCACCAGCCAGCCCTCGAGCACGATGACGCCCATCACCGCGCGCCGGCTCATGCCGAGGGTGCGCAGGATGCCGATCTCGGCCCGTTTTTCGCTGACCATGAGGGTCATGGCGCCGACGATGCCGAGGCTGGCGACGGCCACGGTGAGCAGCAGGAAGAGGTACATGAGGGCCTTCTCGCGGCCCATGGCCTCGAACAGGACGCGGTTGCGGTCCTGCCAGGTCTCGGCGCGCCAGCCGGCCAGCTCGGGCAGGGCCAGCAGCGCGCCGGCCACGCCGCCGGCGGCCTCGGGGTCGTCGCAGCGGACGGCGATGCCCTGGGCCTCGCCGTCCACCCGGAGGAAGGCGGCCGTGGGCGCGAGGGCGCCGAAGACGCGCGTGGCGTTGAACTCGTAGAGGCGTCCGTCCACGAGGCCCACGACGTGCCGCCAGGTCTCGCGTCCCCGGAGCGAATCGAGGCTGCCGGCCCGGGCCGTGGCGGCGTCGGGCACCACCAGGCGCACACGGTCGCCCAGCCCGGCGCCCAGGCTCTGGGCCAGCTCGATCCCGAGGATGAGCCCGGGCAGGGGCCCTTCATCACCCTCGAGGATCCAGCCCTCGGCGGGCGCGAAGCCACGGAAGCGGGGCTCGCACCAGCTCAGGATCTCCGTGACGCGGGCCTCCCGCTCCGGATCGAGGCCGGTGATGGTCGCCGTTTCCATGCGCCGGCGACCGTCGGCGCCGTGCCGCGCCAGGAGCAGCTCCGAGCGGACGAAGGGCGCCGCCGCCGCCACGCCCGGCTGGGCCTCGATCAGGTCGAGCAGGGGCGCCACGTGGGCGATGGCGCCGGCGCCGCCCGGGCGCAGCTCGACGTGGGCTTCGCCGTCCTGGATCAGGACCGCCAGCTCGCGCTCCATGCCGTTCATGACGGACAGGATGAGGGTCAGGGCGAGGACGCCCACGAAGATGCCCCCCGCCGCCACCAGGCCCGTCATGGTCAAGGCCCGGCTGCGACGGGGGTCGCTCAGGTGCCGCAGCGCCAGGAGTAGACTGAGGCGCACCGGTGCATCCGCCTTTCCGCGGGGCGGCTACTGGCCCTCGCGCGCCTCCTTGATGCGGATCAGGTTCTCCTGGCGTTCGGCCTGTTTGCTGGCGTAGCTGCCCCAGACGGGGTCCTCGACGGCATCCTCGAAGAGCTCCAGGGCGCGTTCGTAGTCGCCCAGTTGCTCGTAGGCCTTGGCCTTCGTGCAGATGAGGCCGGCGCGCTCGGTGCCGGTGCCCGCCAGCTCCAGGCCCTCGTTGGAGATCTGCAGGGCCCGCTCGGGCTCGCCGAGGTTGTTGTAGAGCCTGGCCAGGTAGGCGTGGGGGAGGTTCTTCGTCGGCCGATCGCCCGAGTCCATCAGCTTGATGAGGTTGACGGCCTTGGACAGGTGCTGGACGGCCTCGTTCTCGAAGCCGTCCATCTCGTTGTAGCAGAGGCCCAGCATGAGATTGATGTTGTAGTCGTTCTCCTTGCCGGCCAGGGCCACGGTGAGGTGCTCAAGGGCCTTGTCGTACTCCTGCTTGTTGAAGTAGAGCTTGCCGAGATTGTAGCGGCCGTCGGTGCGCTCCGGATCGAGGGCGAAGGCGCTCTCCATGTGCTGGATGGCCAGTTCGTAGTTCTTGCGCATCAGGTAGAGGTTGCCCAGCGAGTAGTGGGTGCGGGCCATGAGGGCCGGATCGTCCTCGCCGCTGTTGATGACCTGGTTGAAGAGCTGGATGGCCTTGGCCTTCTGGCTGTCGTTGCCGCGAAGGTAGAGCGAGCCCAGGTTGGACTTGGAGTTGTTGTCATCCGGGTCGCAGCCGGGCTTGCCCGGCGATCCCACGATCTCCTCGTAGGCGGCCATGGCCCGGCCCGTCATCTTCATCCGCATGAGGACGTAGGCGAGGTTCTTGGTGACCCCGCAGTCCCCGGGGGACTGCTGGTGGGCGATGTCCAGGCCGCGCTTGGCGGCGACCCAGTCCTGGAGCTGCATGGCGGCCTGGCCCAGGCCACGGGCCGCCGCGACGTTGGCGGGGTCGAGGCGCAGGGCCTTCTCGAACTCGATCTTGGCCTGGGAGAACATGCTGTTGCGAAGGTACTCGTTTCCCTGGCCGATGTACTGATCGAGGTCCTGGGCGAGGGCGGCGGGGGCCAGGACGAGGCACAGCAGGGAGATCAGGGCAAGGACATCGCGTGCTTTGGTCAAGTGCTTCATGGGCACTCCTCGGCGTCGGTGGTCGGTTCATGTCGAGCGCTAGCAATATACAGGAGGCCCTATTGGGGATCAAGGAGGCCCTGAACGGGGAATTTTGCCCGCACCGCGCCGGGCGCTATATTCCCGGCGATCCCCGGCGGGGAAAGGAAAACCGCATGAATCGCACCCAGAGGGCCTGCGCGCTCGCCCTCGCGCTGCCGGCCCTGCTTGCTCTGGCCGGCAGCTGCTCGGGTCCCACGGAGCCGGAAACCATTCCGCCCCGCATCCTCTATTTCTATCCCCACGCGGACACCCTCACCGTGCGGGAGGAGGCGCAGCAGCTGTTCATCCTCCAGGGGATCGGCGGCGCGAGCCTGGAATACGCGGTCCACGTCTCCGGCCAGGCCGAGGCCGGGAACGACAGCTTCCTCTTCCGCCCGGCGGATCTGGGCCTGAGCTGGCCCACCATCAGCCAGGACTCCGTCGTCACGGTGAGGATGGCCCTGCGCGACGGGCCGCTGGAGCGCTTCCGCGACTGGCGGGTCAACGTGCGCGTGACGCCGGGCCTGGAGATCGTCGCCATTCCCGACACGCCCGAGCTGAGCACGACGGCCGGTGAGCCCGTGCTGCTGGGGCTCGACATCCGCAACGGCAATCCCGACGGTCCCGTCGAGTTCTCCTTCTCGCGGGACGGGAGCCTCGTTTCCAACGAAGCGCAGTACCTCTTTCCGGCGGACCGGCTGGGCCCCAACGTCGTCAAGGGGATCGTGCGCTGGACCGTCGCGGGCCTGCCCTACTCGGACAGCTACACGTGGATCATCGACGTGCTTCCCTGCGAGGACGACCTGGAGCCGCCGCCGACCATCGACGACCTGCGCATCGGCCCCGGCCCCGCCCTGGGCACGCTGGCGGTCGCCTTCACGCCGCCGGCGGATCCCAACGGCGAACTCAAGCGCTACGAGCTGCGTGTCTTCTACTCCCCACTGGCCGCCGACCAGTGGGGAACCACCTACCTCGTGGGCACGCCCGACGCGGACCCCGACGCCAGCGAGGAGCGCTTCGCCCTCACGGGCCTCGACGCCGGACGCACGATCTACATGCGCGTGCGCAGCTTCGACCTGTGCTGCAACGCCTCGGCGTGGAGCAACCTGGGCAGCGGCATGGTGACCGGCCACACGGTGGCCGGCGTCGTCCTGGATTTCGAGACGAACGAGCCGCGGGCCGGCCTGTCCGTCCGCTACGGGAGCGTCGAGGACGTCACGGGGCCCGACGGGCGCTTCCATTGCGCCAATGTCCGGCCCTTGGCCGCCAACGAATCCTTCCCGCCCGGCTACGTCTGGGATCCCGCCGATCCGGAGGGCTGGTTCCTGCTGCGAGACTATCGCGCGGTGGACGATTCCCTGGAGAAGCGCCTGGGCTCCTTCCATGGCGAGCCCTTCGAGGCGGTCAACTACGAGGACATCCTCGAGTTCTTCCTGCGCCTGGTGAACGCCGCCTACTGGGATGAGCACCTCGTGCGCCCGATCTTCCCCATCAGGATCTGGGTGACGGACTACGTCCACGAGGGGCTGGACTACGCCGCCACGACGCGCGACGCCATGGCCAGCTGGGAGGCGGCCACCGGACTGAACCTCTTCGAGGAAGCTCCCGACTCGGCCCAGGCCAGCCTCTACTTCCGCATCTGGCCCGACGACACGCAGATCTCCGGCGAGTACGAGGTGATCCTGCGCGATCCGGCCACGGCGACGCCGCTGCTGATGGCCATCGACCTGGACGGCTCGGGCGATGCCGCGGCCTACCCGGGCGTGCGCCGCGTCATCCTGCACGAGCTGGGCCACGCCCTCGGCATCTGGAAGCACAGCGACGAGACCGACCATGTCATGAACTACACCGCCACGGTGGACGAGCCCTCCCCGGCGGAGATCCGGATCGTCCGCATCCTCTATCACATGGATCGCTGGGAGGATCTGCGCCTCTTCCGCAGGCGCTGACCGGTTGCCTAGCGGACGAGGACCAGCCGGCGCGCCGGCGCGGGCCGGCCGTCCAGGCTGAGCCGCGCCAGGTAGACGCCGCTGGGCAGGGAGCGCCCCGCGTCGTCGCGGCCGTCCCAGGTGAAGAAGCCCGGCCCCGCGGGCAGGTCGCCCGCGAAGAGGCGGCGTACGGCGCGGCCGCGGGCGTCGAGCACGACCAGCTCGGCCCGCCCGGCGCGGACCAGCTCGTAGCGCAGGCGCGTGCGGGGATTGAAGGGATTGGGATGGGGCGCCAGCAGGCGGGCGGCGCCCGGCGCGGGAGCGGAGCCGGCGCCCGTGAGGACGAATCCCGCGGCCTCGAGGATGTCGTCCAGCAGGGGGGGCGGGTCCAGGGGCGTATCCGGCGGGAAGGGATCCTGGCCGGAGCGGTCGTACTCCTCGATGTGGTCGACGCTGATGCAGTCCCACTCGCGCCAGCCGAGATCGGCCACCACCAGGTAGACGGCCTCGCCGAGCAGGTTGCTCGTGTCCCACAGGCGCGGGATCATGGAGTGGCTGTTGATGCCCGTGTCCTTGAACAGGACCGCGCCGTCGCTGTCCCGGACGAGCCCGACGAAGCAGGTCTCGGGCCGGTAGCCGCCGCCCACCAGCAGGCGGAAGCGGTCGCCCGTGACCGTGAAGCCCTCGCTGCGCATCAGCCCCGTCAGCATGGGGCCCTGGGCGTCGCCGGGCTCGCCGTCGAGGGGGTGGCTGAAGTCCTCGTAGGTGGCCAGGTAGCTGTTGCCCTTCATGTGGCTGGGCGGATCGCCGCGCTCGCGGGGGTTGTCGCCCCAGGTGGGCTGATTGTCGAAGGCGTTGCCGAAGATGATGGTCCAGCGCTCGTCCAGGCCGCCCAGGCTGATGATCTCGGGCACCAGGTCGGGAGTGCTCAGATCGATCCGGTCGAAGCGGAAGTAGTAAAGAGGGCCCTGCGAGGTGTTGATGGCGTTGTGGCGGCTGAAGAGGTCCTCGTCGTCGAGGCGCGAGATCTCGGGGGCGTTGCCCGCGTCGATGATGGTGACGCCCGCCATGTCCCAGCCGCCATAGAGCAGGGGGCTGGTGATGTGGCTGGTGCCCTGGACACCCTGCTCCGTGAAGAACAGGTGGTAGCTGCCGTCCTCGAAGGCCAGCTGGCAGCTCTCCAGGACGTCCTCCGTGTCGTTGACCACGAGGGGCCCCAGATCGCTCCAGTGCAGCAGATCCGGGCTGCGCGCGTTGCTGATGGCGCCGAAACCCCCGGCGGTGGAGGCGGTGTTGAAGAGGTACCAGTATCCGTCGCTGGCCTGATGGAAGAGCTCCGGATCGCGGCAGTTCGCCCACGAGGCCTCGCTCCAGGCCGCCCAGCTTCCCGGGTGGTAGAGGGGATTCTGGGGCATGCGGTACCAGGTGCTGAGGTCGATGCTGTAGGCGGCGCCGGTCTGCTGGCAGACGAACTCATCACTCCCCGTGTAGAAGAGGAACCAGCCGGGACCGTGCGGGTCGGGCACGATCTTGGGCGCCCAGATGAACGTGTCTTCCCAGGTGCCGGGCACCTCGGAGACGGGCAGGATGCTGTCCTGCCGCGTCCAGTGCTTCAGATCCGGGCTCGTCAGGTGCCCCAGCCATTTCTCGCTGCGCAGGTACTCGCCGGGCTCGGGCGGAAAGCTGTGGATGTAGAAGACGTGGTAGAGGCCGTCCACCTTGACCACCGCGTGGTCCTTGCACTGGACGTCCGGCTCCTCAACGAAGTAGGGCTGCTCGAAGTCGTAGAGGACATGGGCGCGCGCGCTCTCGCCCGCGACGGCGAGGGCCGCCAGGAGGAGCAGTGCCAGGATGCCGGTGCTCTGCCGTCTCGGTCGTTGGTGCATACGCGATAATCCAGAAAGCCCGGCGGCGTGAGGCCGCCTCGGGCCGGCTCCCATTATATCAGAGCCGCCGCCCGCAGAGCCAGTTCCGGTGCGATCGAGGCCGCATTGGACGTCGTCCGTGCCGCGTGCCGGCATGCCTCATGATGTCTCGCGGCGCCACTTTCGCTTTCGTGACAGGCGGCGGCGGCCTATGCTTTCCCGCAATGGCGCGCCGCGGGCCGCGGCGCCGGAGGTTCCGGTGAGATCCCTCAGCGTGGGACGCATTCTGGGCATCGAGGTGAGGCTGCACGTCACCTTTCCCCTCTTCATCCTCCTGCTGGGGGTGCTTGAGGCGTCCAGCGCCGGCTGGCAGGCGGGACTGCGCTGGATGGCCATCCTGGCGACCCTCTTCGGCTTCGTGTTCCTGCACGAGCTGGGGCACAGTCTCATGGCGCGGCGCTTCGGCTTCACCGTGCGGGCCATCACGCTGTTGCCCATCGGCGGGCTCGCCACCATGGACGCTCTGCCGCGCCGGCCGTCCCAGGAGATCCTCATCGCCCTGGCCGGACCGGCGGTGAACCTCGTCCTCGCGGCGCTCCTCGTCCTCGCCCTGCTGGCCCTGCGCCTGCCCCTGGTCCTCGACGTCGAGGGAACGGGCGGCGTGCTGAGCTACCTGTTCCTGGCCAACCTCGTCCTCGCCCTGTTCAATCTCGTGCCGGCCTTTCCCCTGGACGGCGGCCGCGTGCTGCGGGCCCTGCTGGCCCTGCGCCTGCCCTACCTCTCGGCCACGCGGCGCGCCGTCCTGGTGGGACAGGCCTTCGCGGTCGCCTTCCTGATCCTCGGCATCTGGCGCCGGGAGCTGTGGATGCTGGCGGCCATCGCGCTGTTCCTGTTCTGGTCGGGCCGGCGCGAAGAGCGCGGCGTGACCGTCCTTGAGGCCTTCCGCGAGCGGCGCGTGGGCGACTTCCTCGACCCGCGCCCCTGGTTCCGCGCCGACCGCGATACACGCTTCGTCGAGCTGAAGATGGCCCTGCTCCAGGAGCCGAACCTGGCGGGCTGCGTCGTCGATCTGGAGGGGCTGCGCTACGGCCTGCTGACCCGCCGGGATTTGAACACGGCCCTGCTCGCCATGCCGCCGGACCTCCAGGTCCACCGTCTCGTGGAGTCGCCCGTGGCGGCCCTGCCGGCCGATCTGCCCATCGGCGCGGCCCTGGGGCCGTTGCGGGGGGCGCCGCGGGGTCTGCTGCCCGTGCGGCGGGGCCGTGAGCTGGTGGGGGTGCTGAGCGTGGAATCCCTGCCCTTCCGCATCGCGGAGCCCTAGTCCTCGGGATTCCCCGCCGGCACGGCCAGGTGGAGGACCAGGGCCAGCAGGGCGCGGGTGCCGTCGGCCAGGAACTGGGGATCGACGTTGCCGGTCGTATCCGCCGCCGAGTTGGCGGCCGGGCAGGTATCGTCCGGGCCCTCCTGTAACTCCAAGGCCGGCAGATCGCTATACCAGAACATCAGATGGTCGCTGTTGGGCGAGTTCGTGATGTCTCGCATGTGCGTGTCCACGGCGAGCACGGGCTCTGGCGATGGTCCGCCGGGAATCGGGTCGGGCGGCGTCAGCGCCTCGCGGATGGAGGGCAGGGCGGATTCGGCCATGTCCCGACTCATGGCGTTGCAGACGATGCCGGCGTCGCGCACCGCATCGGCCTCGTAGCCGAGCATGTCGACGCAGACGAAGCAGACGAGGGAGTCGGCGCCCGGCGCCTCGAGGACGCGGTCGCGCAGGTGGTAAGCACCCTGATGGCCGATCTCCTCGGCGGCGAGGAAGACCACGCGCACGGTGTGCTCGGTGGGCCGGTGCTTGAGCAGCCGGGCCAGCTCGATGAGGGCGGCGACGCCGCTGGCGTTGTCGTCGGCGCCCGGCGCCCGTGAGGTGGAGTCGTAGAAGCTCTCGGGGTAGGCGACGGCGTCCCAGTGGGCGCCCACGATCACCTCGCTTCCCGGCCGGCCGCGGCCCGGGAAGCGGACCTCGAGGTTGGCCGTGTCGATCCAGCGCGTGCGGAAGAATCGGAAGCTGTCGCGCTGGGCCGGCGTACCCTGGGCCGCCAGGCAGGCGGCGATCCAGTCCACGGCGGCCGAGCGGCCCGCGTCGTCGTGCATGAAGCGCGTGGGGATGGCGGCGAGAGAGTCGACGATACCGCCCAGGCGCGCGGCCATCCGGCTCGAGGGCCCGCCGGGGCCCTCGGCATCGGGCGCCAGCAGGCAGCCCGCGAGGAGGGGGAGAAGCAGGATCGACAGACGGCGGCGCATGCCGGGATCATAGGACGCGGGGCCCATCCCGGGCAAGCCGCGTTGACCTAGCATTCGCTTGCGCCGCCGGGAACGCCCCTCTACACTCGATCGGCGAGAGGGGCCCACTCGAGGAGGAAGCCATGAACTGCCCGCGCTGCACCAATGACATTCCCGAGGGCGCTCGCTACTGCCCGTCCTGCGGACTCGATCTCGACCTCGTGCGCGGCGAGCCCGTGGCCGAGGACCTGGCCGCCGAGGCGGCGGACGCCGCCGGCGCGCCCGCGGCCGCCGCGCTTCCTCCGCCCGCGGAAGAGGTCGCCGGCTACGCGGAGGACGCCGAGTCCTACTGGCCGCGACAGCTCCACCTGCAGGCGGTGGCGAGCCCGAAGCGTCCCTTCCTCGCCGCCACGCTGGGATTCCTCTTCGGCCCCTTCACCTATCTCTACCTCGAGCAGTCGGCCTGGTTCTGGTGGGGCCTGCTGGGCGGGCTGTTGCTGGTCGTCATCAGCCGCGTCGAGCTGCTGCCCCTGCTGGTCGTGGGATTTACCTTGCACGCCTATGATGTTGCGGGCATGCTGAACCGGCATCTTGAGGACCGGTATCACCGCGAGGAAGAGACCGCTGTTTAGAAGGGGATCGTGGACCGCAATCTGGCGCTCGAGTTCGTACGCGTGACGGAGGCGGCGGCGATCGCCTCCTCGCGCCTTCTGGGTCGCGGCGATCCCAATGCGGCCGATCAGGCCGCCACCACCGCCATGCGCAACGGCTTCAACCGCATCTCCATGAACGCCACCGTCGTCATTGGCGAGGGCGAGCGGGACGAGGCGCCGATGCTCTTCATCGGCGAGCAGGTCGGCACCGGCGAGGGGCCCGAGGTGGACCTGGCCCTCGATCCCCTCGAGTGCACCAACAGCGTCGCCTACGGCCGGCCCAACGCCATCAGCGTCGTGGCCATGACCAGGCGGGGCCATTTCCTCCACGCGCCCGACACCTACATGGAGAAGGTGGCCGTGGGGCCCGAGGCCGCGGGTCTCATCGATCTGAACAAGACCCCCGAGGAGAACATCCGCGCCCTGGCCGAGGCCAAGGGCGTCGACGTTGACGAGATCACCGTGGCCATCCTGGACCGCGAGCGCCACGAGCCCCTGATCGCCCAGGTGCGCAAGCTCGGCTGCCGCATCCACCTGATCCCCGACGGGGACGTCTCGGCAGCCATCGCCACGGCCATCCCCTCGGCCAGCGTGGACATCCTGCTCGGCATCGGCGGGGCTCCCGAGGGCGTCCTGGCGGCGGCGGCCCTGCGCTGCATCGGCGGCGACATGCAGGGGCGCCTGACCTTCCGCAACGTCAAGGAGCGCGAGCGGGCCATCGGCATGGGCATGAAGGACCCCGACGCCATCATGGATATCGAGCAGCTGGCCGGCAGCGAGGACGTCATGCTCGCGGCCACGGGCATCACCGACGGCGACCTGCTGCGGGGCGTCAAGTTCCGCAAGGGCGGTTGCGTCACCGAGAGCATCATGATGCGCAGCCGCTCGGGCGCCATCCGCTTCATGCGCACCGAGCACAACTTCAAGAAGCTCGAGACCCTTTACTTCGAGAACTGAGGACCGGCGCGGTGGCGATCAACTGGCTGGCCTATTTGGAGGGGATGGAGGAGTTCTACCGCTGGCAGCGGGAGGACCACCCCCGGTATCCGGACATCATGCTGGAGTGGGGGCTGTACCACCACCTGCGCGGCGCCCTGGCGGCGGAAACTGGCGCCGGCGAGGAGGCGGCCGTGCCCTTCCTGGCCGAGGGCGACCGCGCGCTGGCGACCCTGGAGCAGCAGAGCGCCGACTTCCCCGACTTCCGGTGCTGGCGGGACTGGGCGGCGTCGCAGCGCGGGGGGCCGGCGGCGCCGGACGCCGAGGCCCTGCGCGCCCACTTCCACGCCGTGCCCGGGCTGGCGGGCGAACCCCTCGTGGACGAGTTGATCGCCGAGCTGGAGCCCCTCGCGGCGCTGCCCGCGGCCCTGCGCCGCGCGGCCCTCTGCCCGGCCTTCCGCCGCCTCTTCGCCACCACGGGCGAGTACCTGGCCTTCCGCGAGCAGCTCGCGGCCGCCGCGGCCTTCTACGCCCTGGCCGTGCTGGTCGGCGGCCGCGTGGAGCGCCACTGGATCTACCGCGCCGAGCTGGCGCGGGCCGGCGGCGATCCCGCCGCGGCGGGCGCGGCCCTCGAGGAGGGCCTGGCCCGGCATCCCGACGACATCGAACTGCTCCGCGAGACGGCGCAGGAGCGCGAGCGCGCGGGCGATCCCGCGGCGGCGGCGGCCCTGCTCGAGAAGGCGGTGGCGCTGCAGCCCGGCTGGCCCGACCTCCGCTACGACCTCGCCCGCCTCCTGCGCGAGAGCGAGAGCCCGGAGCGCTCCCTGGAGCAGTTCTCCAAGGCTCTCGAGATGAATCCCGGCTACGAGCGGGCCGCCATCCTTCAGGCCGAGACCCTCTTCGAGCTCGGCGACCTGGAACAGGCCGAACGGCAGCTCCGCGAGCTGCAGGAGCGGCAGGTGCAGCCCCAGCGCGTCTACCGCCTGCTCAGCCGCATCTACGCCGAGCGCAAGGACGAGCGCCGGGCCGGACGCTTCGGCCTCCTGGCCCAGGACGACACCGACGAGGGCGTCTAGCGGCCGCCGGCCACCTTCCCTATTGGGTCCCACGGTTTCCCGTCGCGTAGCACGGCGGCGGCGCGCCGCATTTGCGGCACCACCGCTCGCGCTTTTCTGCTAGAATTCCCTGCGAAGAGGTGTGCCGTGACCCACGTGAAGACCCACATCCTGCCTCTGATCCTCCTGCCGCTGCTCCTCCTCCCCGCAGGCGCCCGCGCCTACGTGCGCCTGGACTTCGAGCAGCCCTACTTCGTCGAGGAGATCGGCGTCCAGTGCAAGGACCACGCGGTGGTCGAGCACGAGGGCCTCTACCACGTCTTCTACATCCATAGCTTTCCGCCCGAGCCGGGCGAGTACCTGCGCAGCGAGAAGTGGTTCGGCCACCTGACCACCTCCGACTTCAAGCACTGGACGCGCCACGACAGCATCCTCTCGGTGGACGTTCCGAATCCCGCCGCCTGGGAGGCGCGTGCCGTCTGGGCCCCCAAGGTCATCCCCGATCCCGGCGGCGATGGCTGGCAGCTCTTCTACACGGGCGTCAACGAGGACGTTGCCCAGCAGATGGGCGGTGCCGAGGGCGCCGACCTCTTCACCTGGACCCGCATGCCCGCCAACCCCCTCTACCGGCCGGGCAGCTGGGCTCTGTGGAGCCCGGACACCTGGTCCAACTGCCGTGATCCGGAGCTCTACTACGACGAGGCCGGGGAGCTCTGGTACCTGCTCAACACCACGACCACGGCCGACTCCCTGGGCGCCATCGGCTACGCCACCAGCATCAACCTGACGCGCTGGACGGACCAGGGCCCCTTCTTCGTCAACGACACCGATCGCATGCTGGAGAGCTGCCAGCTCGTCAAGCGCGAGGGCAACTATCACCTCTTCTTCACGGAGGAGGAGCTGACCGGGATCAGCCATCTCATCAGCCCCACCCTGCTCGGCGGCTGGGACAAGGAGACGCTCTCCTACGTCGACTACGCCCACGCCGCCGAGGTCACCACCCTGGACGGCGAGCCCCGCGACCTGTTCAGCCGGCACAGCGCCATGAACTCCGTGGACGGCAACCGCTACTACCTCGTCTTCGACCGGATCCGCTTCGACACGCCTGACAACGTCCCCGTGGTGGAGCCCATGGGGGGGCTCTCCGACAACTGGGCCGTCGTCTTCGGCGACGCCTTCGAGAAGCAGCCCACCTGGGGCGACAACCCCAAGGAGCGCGACGACGGCAGCAGCAACATGGAGGGCAACAGCTATCTCGCGACCTTCGAGGAGTTCCCCCACCCCAACTACTTCTACCCCGGCCGCGTCCAGGGTAACGTGCCCACGGGCCTGCTGCGCAGCGTCACCTTCACGGTCACGGGCGACCGCATGCGCCTGCTGGTGGGGGGCGGCGACAAGCCCGGGCTCTGCTTCGTCGGCCTCGCCCGCGCGGGCGACGGCCGCATCCTGTTCTGGGAAACGGGTGCAGACTCCTACGCCATGCGCGAGGTGCTCTGGGACCTCTCGACCCTCGCGGGGCAGGGCGTCTACGTGGTGGTGGCGGACCTGAGCACGACAAGCTGGGGCCACATCAGCGCGGACAGCATCGAGGAGTACCTGAAGTCGGGGGAGGACCCCCTGCCGCCCGTGTCGCCCCTGGCCGATGGCCCGCTGCTGGTCGACGTGCTGATCGCCGCCGGGTACGGGACCACGGACACCGGGCCCGCTCCCGCGCCGGCGGGCGGCCGGCTGCTGGCCCCCCATCCCAATCCCTTCAATCCCCGCACCCGGCTGCGCTACGAGCTGGACCGGAGCGGCCGGGCCCTGCTCGAGGTCCATGACGCCTCCGGCCGCCTGGTGCGCCGGCTTCTGGACGAACCCCTGCCGGCCGGTCCCGGCTTCTGCATCTGGGACGGCCGCCACGCCTCCGGCCGCCCCGCGCCGGCCGGCGTCTACCTCGCCCGCCTGCGGCTGGACGGCCGCCCTCTCGGCTCGCGCCGCCTCGTCCTCGTCAAGTAGGAGCCGCGCCGGCTCGCCGGCCGGCGGGCGCTGACCCAGAAACAGGACTTGGCGACCGGGCTTCTGTCACGAGATCCTGCCACGCGCCGTCTCGGGCCGCTTCTCATAATCCACTCAATGCCAATCTCTTGAGCGATCCATGTCCGGGCGCGTGCCGGATGTTCACGGAATCGGTGAATTCCCACCGGCCAAGTGTCCTTCTGAGCGAGACAGCGTGCGAATCATCCACGTGCTGAGAGGGAGGTCACCATGCGCAACGCCGATCTCGCGCCCGGGGACGAGGCCCGGAAGCAGCTCGTCATGGCCATCGTGGCCTGGATCCGCGGCGACAGCCTGGAGCAGCTCTGCTGGCGGACGGGCCTGGAGGAGGACGACGCCCGGCGCGCCATCCGCTGCTTCTTCGCCGGCGCCCTCGACGGACTGGCCGACGTCATCTCGTCCAGCAGGCCCCTGCGCGCGCCGTCGCCCGCCGAGGTCCTTCCTCTCTTCACCGCCGCCGGGCGGCTTCGATCCGGGAGGTAGGCTGATGGTAGTGAGACGCGAGACGGACCTGGCGCCGCCCCAGGCGGAGAAGGCGGCGCGACCGCGGGTCCTGCTGGTGGACGAGGACATGGTCTTCGCGCATGATCTGGAGCTGCTGGTCCGCGACCGCTTCGAGCTGCCCGCCGTGGTCACGCCCGATGAGGCCCGGCGCTTCCTGCTGGGGCAGACCGTCGATGCCATCCTGCTGGCCATGGGTCTCGATCATGGCGAGGGCAGCCTCGCGCTGCTCGATTTCCTCCAGGTGCAGTACCCCGAGATCCCGGTGGTCATGCTCTGCGCCGAGGACGCCACGGAGCCCGTCGTGGCGGCCATCAAGCGCGGCGCCGACGACTGCATCCGCAAGCGCCCCTCGCGGGAGGTCCTTCTCAAGTGCCTGGACCGGACCATGGAACTCAAGCGCACGCGCATCCAGGTGCGCAACCTGCAAGCGGACCAGGGGGGCTTCGACGAGATCATCGGCGAGAGCGCATCCATGCGCGAGGTGAAGCGGCTCATCCAGCAGTACTCGCGCCACGAGGGCAGCGTGCTGGTGCAGGGGCCCTCGGGCTCCGGCAAGGAACTGGTGGCGCGAGCGATCCACGGCCTGAGCGACCGCGGCGACGAGCCCTTCATCGTCGTCAACTGCGCCGCCTTCACCGACGAGGACCGCCTGGAGGCCGAGCTCTTCGGCTACGAGCAGGGGGCCTTCGCGGGCGCCGACCGCCGGCGCATGGGCCGGCTCCAGGAGGTGGGGCGCGGCACCCTCTTCCTGGACGAGGTGTCGGCCGTGGGCCCGCTCTGCCAGATCAAGCTCATGCGCGTCCTGTCGCCGCCGCGCCAGTTCCGCCCCCTCGGCGGGCGCCGGGAGGTGCCCTTCCAGGCCCGGATCATCGCCGCCTCGAGCCGCGACCTCGTGGCCGATGTCCGCGGACGGCGGTTCCGGGACGAGCTGCTCTTCCGGCTCAACGCCCTGCGGATCACCCTGCGGCCGCTGGTCGAGCGCCCCGAGGACATCGAGCCCCTCGTCCACCACTTCATCCACCGCAAGTCCCTCGAGCTGAAGCGCGCCACGCCGACCCTGGACCAGGAGGCCCTGGGCCTGCTCCAGAGCTACGGCTGGCCGGGCAACGTGCGCGAGCTGGCCCACGTCGTCGAGGGGGCGCTCTACCAGTGCGAGGGGGCCCACCTGCGCCGCGAACACTTCCAGGATCTGGAAAAGGTGGACTGGGTGGACGGGCTGCACTGGCGCCAAGCCAAGCAACGGTCGGAGCTTCAGCTCAAGCGGCGCTACTACTCATCGCTGCTGCGGGCCACCAGCGGCGTCGTCGTCCGGGCGGCCCGTCTGGCCGGGCTGCCGCGCCAGACCGTGCACCGGCACCTGAGGGAGGCGGGCCTGGATCGCGCGGACTTCACTGCCCGGCGGCGCCGAAGCGATACTCGCAAGGACTGAGGGCGCGGCTCCGAGCGGTCCGGGGTACTGTCGCGGGCACCGGGCACCGGGCAACGGCGAATGGTCCCCCGCGCGGCGCGACTGTGCTATCTTGGGGGCATGGAGCTGTTCGAGGCCACTCCCGCCGCGCCCCTGGCGGACCGCATGCGCCCCCGCAGCCTGGACGAGTTCGTCGGCCAGGAGCACTTGCTGGGCGAGGGCCGGCCCCTGCGCCGCTACCTGGAGAGCGGCGCCCTGTCCAGCTCCCTGCTCTTCTGGGGGCCGCCCGGCACGGGCAAGACCACCCTGGCGCGCATCCTGGCCGGCATCGTCGCGGCCGAGTTCACGGCCTTCAGCGCGGTGACCAGCGGCGTCAAGGAAGTGCGCGCCATCGTCGCCGGCGCCCGCGATCGCCTGGCCCTCGGCGGCCGGCGCACCCTGCTCTTCGTCGACGAGATCCACCGCTTCAACAAGGCCCAGCAGGACGCCTTCCTGCCCCACGTCGAGGACGGCACCATCATCCTGGTGGGCGCCACCACCGAGAACCCCAGCTTCGAGGTCAACAGCGCCCTGCTCAGCCGCAGCCGCGTCTTCACGCTGCGGGCCCTGAGCGAGGCGGACGTCCTGGCGCTGCTGCGCCGCGCCCTCGCGGACGGGGAGCGGGGCCTGGGCGCCCTGGCCATCGAGGTCGAGGACGGCGCCCTGGAACTGATCGCCGCGTCCGCGAGCGGCGACGCGCGCGTGGCCCTCAACAGCCTCGAGCTGCTGGCCGGCAGCCTCGCCGAAGCGGAGCCGCGGCGCCTGTCCGCACGCCAGGCGGCCGACCTCCTCCAGCGGCGCAGCCACCTCTACGACAAGGCCGGCGAGGAGCACTACAACCTCATCAGCGCCCTGCACAAGAGCCTGCGCGACAGCGATCCCGACGCCTCGCTCTACTGGGCCACCCGCATGCTGGAGTCGGGGGAGGACCCGCTCTACGTCATGCGGCGCCTGGTGCGCTTCGCCAGCGAGGACGTGGGCAACGCCGATCCCCGCGCCCTGCAGGTGGCCGTCGCTGCCATGCAGGCCGTGCACTTCCTCGGCCTGCCCGAGGCGGACACGGCCGTGGCCCAGTGCGTCCTCTACCTGGCCACGGCGCCCAAGAGCAACGCGGCCTACACGGCGGTCAAGCAGGCCCAGGCGGACGTGGAGCGCCTGCCCGACGCGCCCGTACCCCTGCACCTGCGCAACGCGCCCACGCGCCTGATGAAGGAGCTGGGCTACGGCGACGGCTACGCCTACGCCCACGACGATCCCGAGGGCGCGCTGCGCCAGGAGCACTTTCCCGAGGCGATCGGGCGCCGCCGCTACTATGCGCCGACGGACCGCGGCCACGAGGCGCGGATCCGGGAGTTCATGGCCTGGCGCGAGGCCCGCCGCGCCGCGGCGCGCGCCGCGGAGGCGCCCCGCGCCGATGCCGGCGACGCCGACGTCCCGCGCGCCGGCGAGAAGGAAGAGGCGCCGTGAGCGGGAGCCTGGCCATCCGCCCCCTGCGCCGCGAGGAGATCCCCGCGGCCGTCGCGCTGTGGCGGCGCGCGGGCATCAGCCTCACCCTCAGCGACCGGCCCGAGGAGCTGGCCCGGCTGCTGGACCACAATCCGCGCACCTGCCTGGGCGGCTACGAGGACGGGCGCCTGGTGGCCACGGCCCTGGGCACCTTCGACGGCCGGCGCGCCAACCTCTGGCACCTGGCCGTGGATCCCGACCGGCAGGGCCGCGGCCTGGGCCGGGCCATGATGGAGGCGCTCGAGGCCGTCTGGCGGGACATGGGCGTGGTCAAGGTGACCATGTTCACGGTGGAGATGAGCAACGCGGACGTGGAGGGCTTCTACCATCGGCTCGGCTACCGCACGCGCAACGACATCTTCGCCATGAGCAAGATCCTGCGCGAGGACGACGGGCCGCCGGGAACCAAGGGCGATCCCCTGGCCCGGCCGCCGGACGGCGCGCGCGACCCTTTGGACCGGCCGCCGGACGGCGAGGACGCGCCATGAAGCGGGAATGGTGGCAGAGCTTCTTCCGCGGCCCCTGGCTGGATTTCCAGCGGACCATGGACCGGCCCGAGCGCGTCGTTCCGGTGGCGGACTTCCTGGAGCGGGAGCTGGACCTGCCCGCGGGCGCGCGCGTCCTGGACGCCCCTTGCGGCGAGGGCCGCATCGCCCGCGAGATGGCGCGGCGCGGCTACCGCGTGACGGGCCTGGACCTCGCGCCCGGCCTGCTGCGCGACGCCGAGCAACTGGCGCGGCGCGACGGCCTGGACATCGAGTGGCATCGCGGCGACATGCGCGAGCTGCCCTGGCGCCGCCGCTTCGACCTGGCCCTGTGCTGGTGGGGGAGCTTCGGCTACTTCAGCGACTCGGAGAACCGCCGCCACGTCAAGGCCGTGGCGCGGGCCCTGAAGCCCGGCGGCCGCTTCGCCATCGACACCCACTCGCCCGAGACCCTCTTCCCCGGTTTCCTGCAGCGCCAGTGGGCGGAGGACGGCGGCGTCATCCTGTTCAGCCGCAACAGCTATGACGTGGACAGCGGCCGCGTGGAAACCGAGTGGGAGTTCATCCACGAAGGGCGGCGCCGCAGCGCCCGCAGCTCCATCCGGCTCTACACCCTGCGCGAGCTGCGCGAGCTCTTCGCCGCCGCGGGCTTCGGTGACTTCCAGAGCTACGGCAGCCTCGAGGGCGATCCCTTCGAGCTGGACTCGCGGCGCCTCGTCTTCGTGGCCCGCAAGGGTCGGGCCGCCGGCGGGCCCTGACGCCGCCGCCGGCCCGGTTCGTCGCGCCGGACGGGAATTCCCCGCGCGGCCTTGCCGCCGGGGCCGGCCTGGCCTACCGTACGCGGATGATCACCCGCCTGCGCAAACGCCCCGACCTGCTGCGCATTCTCCTGGCCTGCCTCTTCTTCGGCGCGGCCAGCGGGATCTTCCAGGCCACGCTCAACAACTACCTGTCCGACGTGCACGGGCTGGGCGCCGAGGCTCGCGGCTGGCTGGAGTTTCCCCGCGAGCTGCCCGGCTTCCTGCTCATGTTCGTGGCGGGGCTCATGCTGACGCGCATGCGCGAGAGCCAGATGGCCGCCGTGGCCATGGTGCTGTCGGCCCTGGGCGCCGTGGGGCTCGGCCACCTGTCGCCGGGCATCGGCGCCGTGGTCTTCTGGATCGTGCTCTGGTCCCTGGGCGACCACATCCTCTTCGCCGTGGACGCCCCCCTGGGCCTCAAGCTGGCCCGCGAGGGGGGCGAGGGCCGGCGCCTGGGCCAGCTCGGCGGCGCGCGCAACCTGGGCACCATCGCGGGCGTGGGCACGGTCTTCCTGCTGGCGCGCCTGCGCGGCGACGACTTCGGTCTGTTCTACCTGATCGGCGGCGCGGCGGCCCTTGCCGCCGGCTGGTTCTATTACCGCCTGCGCCTGGGCCACGGCGACACGCCCAGCCGCCGCCTCGTCTTCCGCCGGGAGTACAGGCTCTTCTATGCCATCTCCGCCCTGTTCGGCGTGCGCAAGCAGATCTTCCTGGCCTTCGGCACCTGGGTGCTGGTCAGCCTGCACCACGTGCCCGTCTCCACCATCGCCCTGCTCTACTTCATCGCCTCCACGCTGGGCGTGGTCATGCGTCCCCTGCTGGGGGACGTCATCGACTGGCTGGGCGAGCGCGTGGTCCTGGCCGTGGACGAGCTGATGCTGCTGGTCGTCTGCCTCAGCTACGCCTTCGCCTCGGACCTGCTGCCTGCGCCCTGGGACCTGTGGTGGCTCTACGGCGCCTACGTGCTGGACCTGGTCCTGTTCGGCCTGCGCGTCGCCCGCGTGACCTACCTCAAGAAGATCGCCCGCGACCCGGCCGACATCACGCCCTCGGTGAGCCTGGGCATCACCATCGACCACGCCGTGGCCATGAGCCTGCCCATCCTGTCGGGCTACATCTGGGTGGCCTGGGGCTACCGCTGGGTCTTCCTGATCGCCGGGACCATCGCCCTGGCGGGCTTCTTCCTCTGCCTGCGCATCCGCGTGCCAGCCCGGGCGGCGGCGTGCTATCCTGCCGGCGGGGAGACCGGCGCCCGGACCTGCGCCGACCCCACGAAATGACCGATCCCCGGACCCCGAGAGCCTGGACCGAGCCCTTCGGCGCGGATCTCGCCCTGCGCGCCAGCGCCGGCGACGTGGCCGGGGCCTTCGCCGCCGCCGCTCTGGCGCTGGGCCGCGTCCTGGCCGGGGGCGAGCGCCGCGCAGCCGCGACGCGCCCCCTGGCCCTGGCGGCCGGAGACCGGGAGGGTCTGCTGGCGGCCCTGCTGGAGGAGGTCCTCGTCCTGTTCGAGACCGAGGGGCTGCTGCCCGCGGCCGTGGAGATCGCGCGGCTCACGGCAACGCGCCTGGAGGGCACGCTGCGCGCGGACCGCTTCGACGCGGCCCGCCACGAGCCGGGCCGGGCCGTCAAGGCCGTCACCTGGCACCGGCTCAAGGTCCGCGAGGACGCGGCCGGCGCGAGCATCCACGCCGTTCTGGATCTATAGTCGAGGGACGGGAGGGGACCGATGGCCCTGCACGACGCCATGCGCCGCCTGGACGATGTCCGCCTGGAGCTGCCCGCGGGCAGCGTGGCCGGCCAGCGGGTGCCCGGGCGCCTCTACGCCGACGAGGCCCTCTTCCGCCAGATCCGCGGCGACGACACCCTGGTGCAGCTCGCCAACGTGGGCACGCTGCCCGGTCTGGTCGACGCCAGCCTGGCCATGCCCGACGCCCACCAGGGCTACGGCTTCCCCATCGGCGGCGTGGCCGCCTTCGACGTGGAGACGGGCGTGGTCAGCCCCGGCGGCATCGGCTTCGACATCAACTGCGGCGTGCGCCTGCTGGCCGCGGACCGCGAGCCCCCGGCGCCCTCGCGCCTGAAGGCCCTCCTGGACGACCTGTTCCGCGCCGTGCCGGCCGGCGTGGGCCGCGGCGGCGCCCTGCGCCTGGACCGCAAGGCCATGGACGGCGTCCTGGCCGGCGGCGCCGCCTGGGCCGTCCGGGCCGGGTACGGCACCGAGGCCGACCTGGCCCACATCGAGGCGGGCGGCCGCCTGGGCCTCGCCGATCCGGGCCAGGTCTCCGAGCGGGCCCGGCAGCGGGGCCGCGACCAGCTCGGCAGCCTCGGCGGCGGCAACCACTTCGTCGAGCTGCAGGTGGTGGAGGCCGTCTTCGACGAGGCGGCCGCCGCGGCCTTCGGCCTGGCGCCGGGCCAGCTCGTCGTCTCCCTGCACACGGGCAGCCGGGGGCTGGGCCACCAGGTCTGCGGCGACCACATCCGCATCCTGGACGGGGCCATGCGGACCCACGGCATCCGCGTGCCCGACCGCCAGCTCGCCTGCGCGCCCATCCGCTCCCGCGAGGGGCGCGCCTATCTGGGCGCCATGGCCGCCGCCGCCAACTTCGCCTTCGCCAACCGGCAGATCCTCACCGCCCTCGCGCGGGACGTCTTCCGCGGCGCGCTGGGCGGCGCCGGGCTGCGCCTGGTCTACGACGTGGCCCACAACATCGCCCAGTTCGAGGAGCACGGCGGCCGGGAGCTGCTGGTCCACCGCAAGGGCGCCACGCGGGCCTTCCCCGCCGGGCGCCGTGAGGTTCCGGCCGACTACGCCGGCGTCGGACAGCCCGTGCTGATTCCCGGCAGCATGGGGACGGCCAGCTGGGTCCTGGCCGGCGAGCCGGGCAGCCTCGCCGAGACCTTCGGCTCCTGCTGCCACGGCGCCGGCCGGCGCCTGAGCCGCAAGGCGGCCCTGAAGGAGAGCCGCGCCGAGGCCGTGGTGGCCGACCTCGAGCGGCGCGGCATCCTCGTGGCGGCCGCCAGCCGCCGCGGCATCTGCGAGGAGAAGCCCGACGCCTACAAGGACGTGGATGCCGTCGTCGAGGTGGTGCACCGCGCCGGCCTCGCGCGGAAGGTGGCGAGGCTGCGTCCCCTGGCCGTCATCAAGGGCTAGGGGCGTCGCCGGGGTTCCATCGACATCAATCCGACATATCGGACGAGTTCAGGCATCGCGTCCAAAAAGGCGACCGCATCGCTGTCGCAAGTCGTTGCCACGCAAAGGATCAGCATTTTCCAGCCACTTCCGGCTCGCACGTTCTAGCAGGCGGTTGTAGACTTATCCTCCTTCCGGGACCTGGTCGAAAGGAGCCCGCGTGACTCGTCGCGCAACGCTCGCGACCCTTTTGCTGGTTCTTCTCGTCGAGCCAGCCGCCGCCGCCGACAGCCTCGCGCTGCCGGCGGGTCCCGTTTTGGGACCCGACACCCTGTCCGCCGCGCACCGCACCGGCATGGAGGCCGAGCTGTCCCTGCTGCGCGCCGAGCTGGCCATGCGCGGCATGGACTGGCACGCCGGCGAGACCAGCTTCCTGCGCCTGACCCGCGACGAGCGCGACCGGCGCCTGCTGCGCCGCCCCTGGCCCCAGCCCGTGGCGGCCGCGCGCGGCGCCGGCGGAGAGCGGGCGCCCGAGGACGCGCCGGCCAGCCTGGACTGGCTCGAGCGCGGACTGGTGACGCCCGTCCGCGACCAGGGCGACTGCGCCGCCGGCTGGGCCTACGCGACCACGGCCTGCCTGGAGAGCGCCTTCCTCCTGGCCAGGGGCTTCGCCGGCCTGCCCGACTTCGACCTGTCCGAGGAGCAGCTCCTGACCTGCCTGGCCCAGTCCGGCTTCGCCGGCGACTGCGACGGCGGCTGGCCCGAGGACGCCCTCTGGTTCGCCACCAGCGTCGGGCTGGTGGAGGAGGGCTGCTGGCCCCGTGGCGCCGGCCCGCGGCCCTGCGCCGCGCCCTGCGAGGAACCCCTCCGGCGCCGCCACCGCTTCGCCGAATCGGGCATCGTCTGCCGGGCCTTCGACCTGGAAGCCGTCAAGCGCGCCCTGCGCGAGCGGGGTCCCCTGGTCACCACCATGACCGTGCACGCCGGCTTCGAGGCCTACGCCGGCGGCGTCTACCGTGCCTGCGGCCCGGTGACGGGCTTCCACGCCCTGCTCCTCGCTGGCTACGACGACATGCGGCGCTGCTTCATCGTCAAGAACAGCTGGGGCGAGGGCTGGGGCCTGGGCGGCTGGTGCCTCGTCGCCTACGACGCCGGCTGCCAGTTCGGCGACTGGACCGCCTGGGTCCGCTACGATCCAGTCGGGCCCTACGCCGCCATGGCCGTGGCCGGACCGCTGGCCCTCACGGGCGAGCCCGTGCGCTTCGCGGACCGCTCCCTGCCCGCCGCCGCGCCGATCGTCGAGTGGGAGTGGGACTTCGACGGCGACGGCCGGCCGGACGCCGCAGGCCCGGGGCCCCACGAGCACGTCTTCCGCGAGCCGGGCTTCATGAGCCCCTCGCTGGTCGTGCGCGACGAGGAGGGCCGCGAGGACCGGCAGGTCCTGGTCACGGGGCTCGAGGTGATCTTCGACGGACCCGCCTGGGTGGTGGACGCCGAACGGGGCAGCCCCTACGGCGACGGCAGCCCGGGTGATCCCTTCCTGCGCGTCCAGACGGCCCTGAACGCCGCCGCCGACGGGGACACGATCCTGCTGCGGCCGGGGCGCTACACCGGGGCCATGAACAGCGAGCTGGCCGTCCCGGCGGGGCACGTCGTGCTGAGGGGCGGCGGCCCGCCCGAGGATGTGATCCTGGACGGCGAGGGCCGGGCGCGGCTGCTGGTCCTGGGGCCCGAGGCCGGGGAGATCGAGGTGCGCGGCCTGACGTTCCGGGACGGCTTCCACCCGGAGCGGGGCGGCGCCGTGCTGGTGGAGGGCGCCGCCCCGCGCTTCGTGGGTTGCCGGTTCGTGGACAACGCCGTGGGCGAGGATCCCGCGGCCGCCGGCGCCGCCGTCTGGTCCGATGGTTCGCCGCGCTTCGAGGACTGCAGCTTCACGGGCCAGGCGAGCCTCGGCCCCGGTGGGGCCATCCAGAGCGCAGGCGGCCTGCTGACCCTGGCCGGCTGCGGCTTCGAGGAGAACCGCAGCGCCACGGCGGGCGGGGCCGTGGCGGCCCTGGCCGGATCCCTGACGGTGCGCGACTGCTTCTTCGAGCGGAACGAGGCGGGCCGTAGCGGCGGGGCGCTCTACCTGGAGGGCGTGGGCGCGCGGCTGCGCCGCGTGCTCCTGGCCGGCAACCGGGCGGGCACGGCCGACGGGCCCCGAACGGCCGGCGGCGGCGCCCTGGCGCTCGGCGAGGAGGCGCGCCTGGACCTGGGCAGCAGCATCCTGGCCGGCAACCGGGGGCCGCAGGGCGGCGCCCTGCTGGTGGACGGCGGCGAGGCGGACCTGGTCCACGCGACCTTCTGGGGCAACACGGCCGGGGAGGCGGGCGGCGCCCTGGCCGCCCTGGCGGGGACGCTGCGCCTGGTCAACAGCATCCTCTGGGGCGACGCAGCGCCGGCGGACGTCGAGATGCACGCGGCACCCGGCGCGGTATCGGCGCGCCACTGCCTGGTGGCCGGCGGCTGGCCGGGGACGGACATCCTCGACGCCGATCCCCTCTTCGCCGATCCCTACGGCGGCAACTTCCACCTGGACGAGCAGAGCCCCTGCCTGGGCGCCGGCGATCCCGCCGCCGGGGCGGGCCGCGACTACGACGGCCTGCTCCGGCCGCGTCCGCCCCTGAGCGCGCCCGACCTGGGCGCCAGCGAGTCGCCCCTGGGCGACAGTCCCGCCTTCTCTCAGGCGACGGCGCCCGCGAGCCTGCGCTTCCTGGGCGTCTATCCCAATCCCTTCAATCCCACGGCCACCTTCTCCTTCGTCCTGCCGGAGCTGGCGGACGTGAGCGTGCTGGTCTACCTGCCCTCGGGCCGCCTCGTGGCCGCGCTGGCCGAGCGCGAGCCCATGACCGCGGGGTCCCACTCCGTCTCCTGGACCGCCCACGACGCGGGCGGCCAGCCCCTGGCCAGCGGCCTCTTCCTGGTGCGCGTGGACGCGCGCTACGCCGACGGCCGCCAGGAGTCGGAGATCCACAAGGCCATGCTCATCAAGTGATCGTCATCGCCGCCGGCGCGCCGGCCGCGCCCGCGGGTCGGTCCGGGCGGGAGCCGCCTCGGCGTCGCGGCCCGGGCGGGCCGCGCTAGGGATCGTTCCGGGCCTCGCCCGTCATGGGGACGAAGCGGACCGGGATGATGTCCTCGATGTCGAAGACCGCCTGCCGCGTCTTCCGATCGATGCGCTTGGTGTACACCTGCAGCCACTGGCTGCGCTCCCCCACGGGGATCACGAGGCGCCCGCCCGGCGCCAGCTGCTCGAGCAGAGGCCGGGGCACGTGGCCCGGCGCGGCGGTGACGATGATCCCGTCGAAGGGCGCCGCTTCCGGCCAGCCACGGTAGCCGTCGCCGATGCGCACCGAGATGTTGTCGTAGCCCAGGCGTTTCAGCAGGCCGTCCGCGCGGCGGCCCAGCGCCGGCACGATCTCTATGGAATAGACCTCGCGGCAGAGCTCCGCCAGCACGGCGGCCTGGTAGCCCGAGCCCGTGCCGATCTCCAGCACCCGGCTCGCCGGCCCGGCCCGCAGCAGCTCGCTCATGAGGGCCACGATGTAGGGCTGGGAGATGGTCTGCCCCTCACCGATGGGCAGGGGATGGTCGCCGTAGGCCCGCTCGCGGTGTGGCTCCGGGACGAACAGGTGCCGCGGGACACGGCGCATGGCGTCCAGCACGGCCGGATCGGCGACGCCCCGGGCCGCGATCTGGCGCTCCACCATGGCGAGTCGCTGGACGCGCCACACGGCGTCGTCGTCGCCGGCCGGGGGCTCGTCCCCCTGGCAGGCGGCGAGCACCAGGCCGCTCAGCGCGACACAGAAACCCACCGTTGCGACGATTCTCGCCACCGCGCCTCCTCGCACCATGAGGATTCTAGCGCAGGGCCGCCGATCGCGCGCGGGAAGAGCCGGGACGGCGGGCGCCGGTCCGCGGCGGCCAGAACAGAAAAACCCCCTCCCGGAACAGAAGGGGGCCGGAGGTCGGAGCCGCTGCCCTAGCCATCCCCGAATCGTGCCGGATCCGCCAGGCCGGCCTCGCCGGAGTCGCTGACATCCCTGTCGCTCGGCCGCGCCGCCCGGGGCGGCGCCGGGGCGCGAACCCCTCGATCCAGAACTGGAAGGATGATGCCTGCTCCCGCGGGCTTCTCCCTCAACCACAACCAAAAGGAAAGTCAGCGGGCCAGACGTCTCCGCGATGGCAACGGCCATGCCACGGCGGCGGGGGAGGGAGGCCGCGCCGGAGCGCACGCGCAATCCCATGCGGGACAGGGCATTGTCGCCCGCTCCCGGCGGATCGTCGCCGGCGCTCCGGCGGGCCGTAAGGCGGGGCCGACGCGCCGGGGCCGAGCGGGGCCCGCACCGCGCGGAAACTGGCCGTGGCCTGACAGGAAACCCGCCGCCTCGCGGAACGTCAGTCGTCCGGGGAAGGGGACTCGGCGCGGCCCCGCATGGGAACGAAGCGGACGGGAATGAGGGACTCGCGATGATAGTCGTCGCCCTCGCGGCGAACGAGAACCAGGTCCTGGACGGACAGGCCCACGGGCGCCACGAGGCGTCCCCCGTCGGCGAGCTGCTCCAGCAGGGGGTGGGGCACGTCCAGGGGCGCCGCGGTGACGAGAACGGCCTGGAAGGGCGCGGCCTCGGGCCAGCCCGTCCAGCCATCGCCCACGCGCAGGTGGACGCCGCCCGCGCAGCCCGCTTCCCGCAGGTTCGCCGCCGCCTGGCGGGACAGCTCGGCGGCGATCTCCACGGACCAGACCTCCACGCCCATGGCCGCCAGCACGGCTGCCTGGTAGCCCGATCCCGTCCCGATCTCCAGGGCGCGATCGCCGGAGTCCAGGCGCGCGCATTCGCTCATTAGGGCGACGATGTAGGGCTGGCTGATGGTCTGCTCGGGGCCGATGGGCAGGGGGCAGTCGTCGTAGGCGAATCGCTGCTGGCCGGCCGGCACGAACCGGTGCCGCGGCACGGCGCCCATGGCGGCCAGGACGCGCTCGTCGCGGATGCCGCGCGGAACGAGCTGGCGCTGGACCATGCGTTCCCGTTCTTTAGCGAAATCCATGAGACATCTCCGAAGAAAGCCGGCAAGGTTTTGATACGTAAGGGCTTTCGCTCCGCGGGGGGTTTGACCCGCGGCGCCGCTTCGAGTAACTTGTGACAGTCCGTTAAGACCTTAGCAGGAGGTGCATCCCAAATGAAGTCCCGAATCTGGTGGATCGCCGCCGCCCTGGTTCTCTTCGCTGTCGCGCCGAGCCTGGCTGAACCGGGCGTGCCGGGGGTGCCGCCGGAGCTGGGGGGCCCGGGCTTCACCGGCGAGGGATGGGAGACCGGCACGGAGGTGCCGAGCGGCAGCCCGCAGGCGGTCAAGGGCGGGCACATCCGTTTCCACATGGCCGAGTTCCCCGCCACCCTGCGCCGCTACGGCAAGGACTCCAACAGCGTCTTCCTCTCCGCCGTCTCCTCGCTGCTCTACGAGGGCCTGCTCAACCTCGACGACACGACCCTGGAGATCGTCCCCGAGCTGGCGACCCACTGGAAGATCTCCGAGGACAAGATGACCTTCAGCTTCCGGATCAATCCGGAGGCGCGCTGGGCCGACGGGGCGCCCGTGACGGCCGACGACGTCATCGCCACCTGGCGGCTGCTCACCGACGAGGGCATCCTGATGCCCTACACCAACGCGCTCTACGGCAAGTTCGAGGAGCCCGTCGCCGAGAGCCCCTACCTCCTGCACGTGACCACCACCGAGGAGAACTGGCGCCACTTCCTCTACTTCGCCATCTCCATTCGCGTCATGCCCGCCCACCACATCGGCGGCATGACGGGCGCCGAGTACCTGGACACCTTCCAGTTCACGTCGGTGCCCGGCACGGGCCCCTACGAGCTGCTGCCCGAGAACATCGTCAACGGCGTCAGCCTGACCCTCACCCGCCGCGACGACTGGTGGGGCAAGGACGACCCCGCGAACGCCGGCATCTACAACTTCGACGAGATCGAGTGGGTGGTGGTCCTGGACGAGCGGCTGGCCCTGGAGAAGTTCAAGAAGGGCGAGCTGGACGTCTACTCGGTCAACCGCGCGAGCTGGTGGGTCAACGAGTTCAACTACGACGAGATCCAGCGGGGCGTCCAGCTCAAGCGCAAGATCTACAACGAGGAGGTCCAGGGCCTGTCCGGCCTGGCCATGAACACGCGCAAGCCGCCCTTCGACGACATCCGCGTGCGCAAGGCCATCGCCCACCTCTACGACCGGGACACGCTCATCGAGAAGCTCTTCTACGGCGAGTACCTCAAGCTCAAGAGCTACTTCCCCGGCGGCATGTACGAAAACCCCGACAACGAGTACTACGAGTACGACCCGGAGAAGGCCGTGGCCCTGCTCGCCGAGGCCGGCTGGAAGGAGCGCAACAGCGACGGCTGGCTGGTCAACGACAAGGGGGAGATCTTCGAGCTGACCCTGACCTTCGACCAGCCGAGCTGGGAGCGCATCCATACCGTGCTCCAGGAGGAGTTGGTCAAGGTCGGCATCAAGCTGAACCTGAAGCAGATGACGTCGGCCACGCAGTTCAGCAACACCATGGAGCACAACTTCACGATCACCTTCCAGTCCTGGGGCGGCCTGTTCTGGCCCAATCCCAACAGCTCCCTGCACAGCGGCAACGCCGACCCGCAGAACACCACCAACATCACGGGCATGAAGAACGCCCGCATCGATTCGCTGGCCCTGCTCTACGACGAGGAGTACGACCAGCAGCGGCGCGTCGAGCTCATCCGCGAGATCGACGCCATCTGCATGGAGGAGTGCCACTACGCCCTGGCCTGGTACGCTCCCTTCTCCCGCATCGCCTTCTGGAACAAGTACGGCTATCCCGACGGCTACCTGGGCCGCGTGGGCGACTACCTCGCCGTCATGCAGTACTGGTACGAGGACCCCGCGCGCAAGGCGGCCATGGAGCGGGCCATCGCCGATCCGAGCATCAAGCTCCCCACGGGCGAGGTGGTGGACAAGTACTGGCTGAAGAAGCTGGGCAAGATCTGACGAGCGACGCGCACCGGGGGCGAGACCGAGCATGACCAGCTACTTCATCCGGCGCTTCCTGCTGGTGGTTCCCACCTTCCTGGGGATCACCGTCCTCGTCTTCTTCGTCATGCAGATGGTGCCCGGCGGCCCGCTGGAGCAGGAGCTGCTGCGCCTGCAGATGGGCCTCATGCAGTCCGGCGAGTCGGCGGGCTCGGCCGGCGACGCCATGGGCCAGGTGGAGATCCCCGCCGCGGCCATGGACGAGATGCGGCGCTTCTACGGCTTCGACAAGCCGATCCCCGTCCGCTACCTGCGCTGGCTGGGCCTCTGGCCGCGCGAGATGAACGCCATCACCGTCGAGGCCGGCGAGTGGAAGGAGCTGCAGAAGGGCGTCAAGGTGCGGGCCGTGGGGCCCGCGGGCTCGACGCGCAGGGGCGACTACGCCCTCGAGTGGGACTTCACCGACCTGCACGAGAAGTGGGAGGTCGCCCAGGTCCTGGCGCCGCCGGCCGGCGAGGCCGACTCGACGGTGGTGGTCGCCTGGCTCAAGTTCGCCGGCACCTGGGTGCGGCGCATGGAGGACTCCACGGCGCTCCGGCCCGGCGTTTGGTCCGCCCTGCCGGGCAACGTGCGGGGCCGCGTGACGCGGGTGGACGGCGGCGACTGGGGGATCGAGCTGGACACGGGCTCCGTGGCCAATCGCTGGAAGATCACCGGCATCACGGAGCCGGATGCGGAGAGCCCCGCGCCGCGCATCACCATCGCCTGGACGCGCTTCAGCGGCCTGCTGACGGGCGACCTGGGCCGGAGCTACGTCTACGCCCAGCCCGTCGGCACGGTCATCAAGAAGCGTTTCCCCATCTCGATCTACTTCGGGTTGATCGGCTTCTTGCTCAGCTACACGGTCTGCATCCCGCTGGGCGTGTGGAAGGCCATCAAGCACGGCTCGCGCTTCGACTTCTTCTCGAGCGCCATCGTCTTCCTGGGCTACTCGATCCCGGGCTGGGCGCTGGGCGCCGTGCTGCTGGTGCTGCTGGGGGGCGGCTCCTTCTGGAACGTGGTGCCGCTGGGCGAATTCCGCAGCGTGGGGTGGGAGACCTTCCCCTGGTGGCACAAGGTCCTCGACCAGGCCCACCACACCATCCTGCCGGTGCTGTCCTACGCCGTGACCAGCTTCGCCACGCTGACCGTGGTCATGAAGAACTCGCTGATGGAGAACCTGGGCCAGGACTACGTGCGGACGGCCTTCGCCAAGGGCCTGCCGGAGAGGAAGGTCGTCTTCGTCCACGCCTTCCGCAACAGCCTGATCCCCATCGCCACGGGCCTGGGGCACCTGCTCAGCATCATCCTGGCCGGCAGCTATCTCATCGAGAAGGTCTTCAACATCCAGGGCTTCGGCCTGCTGGGCTTCACGAGCATCGTCAAGCGCGACTACCCGGTGGTGCTGGGCATCCTGGTGATCGGCGCCCTGCTGCGCCTGTTCGGCAACATCTTCAGCGACATCCTCTACGCGGTCATCGATCCGCGCATTCGCTTCAAGTAGGTAGGCGATGGCCAAGGCGAAGAAGAACGACGCGAACCAGATCTCGACCACCATCTTCCGCAAGCGCCTGCGGAAGTTCCGCACCCTGAAGCGCGGCTGGTACAGCTTCATCGTCCTGCTCACGCTCTACGTGCTGTCCTTCTTCCTGCCCCTGGCGGTCAACAACAAGCCGCTCTACGTGAGGCACCAGGGCAAGAGCTACTTTCCGCTGGTGGCGTTCCACGACGCGTCGGAGTTCGGCGTGGAGGGCTACGGCGCGCCCGACTACCGCAAGCTCAAGCAGAAGCTCGCGGCGGACGGCACGGGCTACGTAGTGATGCCGCTGTACCCCTACCATCCCAACGAGTCCCTGCTGGAGCTGCCCGGCGAGCCGCCGCACGCGCCGAGCCGGGAGCACTGGTGCGGCACCGACAACCGCGGGCGCGACGTCTTCGCGCGCCTGGTCTACGGCTTCCGCACCTCGATCAGCTTCGCGCTGATCGTCACGGCGATGACCTACACCATCGGCATCAGCATCGGGGCCATGCTCGGCTACTTCGGCGGGCGCTTCGACATCTTCATGCAGCGTCTGATCGAGATCTGGAGCAGCATGCCCTACCTGTACACGATCATCATCGTGACCTCGATCCTGCAGCCGGAGTTCTTCCTGCTGGCCTTCGTGCTGACGCTCTTCGGCTGGATGGGCATGACCTACTACGTCCGCGGCGAGTTCTACCGCGAGAAGGCGAAGGACTACGTGGCCGCGGCCATCGCCATCGGCGCCAACAACCGGCAGATCATCTTCCGGCACATCCTGCCCAACGCGCTGACGCCCGTGGTTTCCTTCGCGCCCTTCGCGGTGGTGGCCTACATCGGCGCCCTGGTGAGCCTGGACTTCCTCGGCTTCGGCATGGCTCCGCCCACGCCGAGCTGGGGCCAGCTCGTGTCGCAGGGCATGGACGACATCACCTCCGCGCCCTGGCTGGTGCTCACGCCCCTGCTGGCGTTGTTCTTCACGCTGCTCATGGTGGTCTTCATCGGCGAGGCCGTGCGCGAGGCCTTCGACCCCAAGGTCTACTCGAGGTTGAGATAGCATGGATTCGCAGAACACGCTCTTCGAGGTCCGGGGGTTGACGACCCAGTTCCGTACCGAGGCCGGCACGGCCACGGCCGTCGACGGCGTGGACTTCGACATCATCAAGGGCGAGGTGCTTGGCATCGTCGGCGAGTCGGGTTGCGGCAAGAGCGTCACGGCCATGAGCATGGTCCGGCTGATCCCCGATCCGCCCGGCAAGATCACGGCCGGCTCGGTGATGTACCGCGGCCGCGACCTGCTCAAGCTGAGCTACGAGGAGCTCCACGAGATCCGCGGCAAGGAGGTCGCGATGATCTTCCAGGAGCCGATGACCAGCCTCAATCCGGTCTTCACCGTGGGCTACCAGATCCGGGAGATCATCGCGCTGCACGAGGACCTGAGCAAGCAGGCCGTGCGCGACCGCGCCGTGGCGATGCTGCGGCTGGTGGGCATCCCCGACGCCGACAAGCGCATGAAGGACTACCCGCACCAGTTCTCGGGCGGCATGCGCCAGCGGGCCATGATCGCCATGGCCCTGGCCTGCAACCCGGCCCTGCTGGTGGCCGACGAGCCGACCACGGCCCTGGACGTCACCATCCAGGCGCAGATCCTTGAGCTGATGCTGGAGATGAAGCGCCGCCGCGAGGAGGGCGCGGTGATGCTGATCACGCACGACCTGGCGGTGGTGGCCGAGACCTGCGAGCGCGTGATCGTCATGTACGGCGGGGCGATCCAGGAGGTGGCCGCGGTGGGGCCGCTGTTCGAGCAGCCGCTGCACCCCTACACCCAGGGCCTGTTGGCCAGCCTGCCCCGGCCCGACCGCCAGCGGCAGAAGCGCCTGAGCACCATCCGCGGCATGGTGCCGAGCATCCTGGAGATGCCCACCGGCTGCAAGTACTGCACGCGCTGCGACAAGGTCTTCGACCGGTGCTACGCCGAGGAGCCGGCGCTGCGGGACATGGGCGGCGGTCACCGGGTCCGCTGCCACCTGATGGAGGAGGGGCGCTGATGGCGACACGCGGCAGGGCGCCCATCCTCGAGGTCGAGCACCTGGACGTGCGCTATCCCATCTTCGGCGGCATCATGCTGCGCAAGGTGGCCGAGGTCCACGCCGTGGACGACGTGAGCTTCACCCTCCACGACGGCGAGACGCTGGGCCTGGTCGGCGAGTCGGGCTGCGGCAAGAGCACCGTGGGCCGGAGCCTGCTCAACCTGCTCTGGACCACGGCGCCGGACGTGGCGGTGAAGGGCCACGCCTACTTCAAGCGCAACGGCAAGCGGGTGGACCTGATCCCGCTGAGCCGGCGGAAGATGCGGCCCCACCGCACCGACCTGCAGATGATCTTCCAGGACCCCTACAGCTCGCTCAACCCGCGGCTGACGGTGGGGCAGATCATCGAGGAGCCCATGACCATACACAAGCCGGGCATGAGCAAGGCCGAGCGTGTGGAGCGTGTGGGCTGGCTGCTGGACCGCGTCGGCCTGAGCGCCGAGCAGAGCCACCGCTACCCCCACGAGTTCTCGGGTGGGCAGCGGCAGCGCATCGGCTTCGCGCGGGCGCTGTCCACCAACCCCAAGGTCATCATCGCTGACGAGCCCGTGAGCGCGCTGGACGTCTCGATCCAGGCCCAGGTCATCAACCTGCTGATGGACCTGCAGGAGGAGTTCGACCTCACCTACATGTTCATCGCCCACGACCTGAGCGTCGTCGAGCACATCTCCACGCGCATCGCGGTGATGTACCTGGGCACCGTCGTCGAGATCGGCAGCTCGGACGACGTCTACCACCACCCGCTGCACCCCTACAGCAAGGCGCTGCTGTCGGCCGTGCCGCTGCCGGACCCCCGGCGCGCCGGCACCTACCAGCGCGTCCTCCTCGAGGGCGACGTGCCCACGCCCATCAACAAGCCCTCGGGCTGCCCCTTCCGCACGCGCTGCCCCATCGCCAAGGAGTCCTGCGCCCTGGAGCGCCCGCCGCTGGTCGAGGTCGCGCCCGGCCACTGGGCCGCCTGCCCCTGGCACGCGGAGATGTAGGCTGCAGACTGTCGCGCACTGGCCCCGGGATCATCGAAGCGCTGGATCGCGACCGGGGGCTACCTCCCGGCGACGTACTCCTGGACGTGGCCCCGGATCTCCCGGCCGTCCCCCACGCGGTAGAAGATATCCGTGAGCGTGCCCTTACCGTCGAGGGACAGGACGGTCCGGTACGTCACGGTGCCGTCCGGCCGGTGGCTCGTCCCGTGCAGGACGATGCCGCGCTCCTCGGCCGCCACGACGCCCTCCTCGACGATGTCCTTGTTGATCAGCGTCAGGAAGCAGAGCGTGTCGCGCCCCGTGTGCCAGTAGAAGTGCGTCACGGCGGCGAACTCCGCCGCCGAGCGGGCGGGAGGCGCGGCCGCGACGGACCGGACCGCCGCGCGGCCTAGCCGGCGACGGCACCGTGCGTCTCGGGCAGGCGGCGCCACATCCGGTCGCTCACGATCGCGGCCAGCACCAGGACGACGAAGAGCGCCGTCGCGACGTCGGTCCGCGGCAGCAATTCCCCGGACGCGTTCATGGCCGGGTGAAACAGGGCGGGGGCCAGCAGGCTCCCGCCGGTCCGGTTGTACACCCACATGAAGAGGACGGACCACATGGCGTTGAGAAAGACCCGGTTGACGAGGATGGCCGAGGCCGGATCGCCGGAGGCCAGGTCGGCGGGCAGGTGCCACAGCGCCCAGAAGACCCAGACGACGAGGCCGGCCACCAGCGGGCACAGGCGCCGCTGCAGGCGGGGCAGGGCGAAGCCGCGCCAGCCACTCTCCTCGTTGATCCCGCCGGCGAAGAAGAAGCCGTTGAGCAAGATCAGCGCCGCCACGGCGGGATCGACGGCGATGCCGGGCCCGGCCGCCGCCCCGCCCTCGCCGCCGAGCAGGCGGGTGAGCCCGGCGCCGGCGAGCTGTACGGCCGGGAAGGCGAGGAGCGCCACGAGGTACCAGACGGCGTTCCCCCGCGGCGCCGCGAGGGTGCGGAAGTGCCGCCGCACGCCCGCCACGCGCGAGAAGGCCCGCGAGGCCGTGAAGGCCGGCAGCAGCGCCAGGATGGCGCCGAAGACCACCAGGGGCGGTCCCACGGGTGCGCCGCGGACCCGCGCGGCGAACAGGACGAGGGTCGCCCAGGCCAGCAGCCAGGCGACGGCGAAGGTCGCCCAGTGGGCGGCCCGCTGCCGGGGCAGGCGCGCCGGCTCGGCGACGGCGGCGACGATCATCGCGGCGACGGCCGGCGCGAAGACCGCCAGCGAGCCCAGCGTGCCCTGGGCCGCCATGCTCTGCGGCAGGACCCGGAACACGACGAAGAACAGGGGCCACGACAGCAGGTAGGTGATCGCGAAGAACGCAATCACCGGGCGGGAGGCGATCCAATGCGAGAGGCGACTCATGGCTCGCGACGTCCTCCCCGGTCTGGCGGCCGGCTGCTCCGGGCCGCTCGCTCGGTATCCGGCGGCCGGCGGCGCCGGCTTCTTCACTTCAACAGCGTCAGCTTGCGCGTCTCCACGCGCCCGGCGGACTCCAGGCGCGCCAGGTAGACGCCCGTGGCCAGCGGCCGGCCCGCGTCGTCGCGGCCGTCCCAGACGACCGTGTGGCCGCCGGCGCCGAGGGGTCCGTCGATGAGCGTTCGCACGAGGCGGCCGGAGACGTCATAGACGCGCAGCGCGGCGCGCCCCAGCGCCGGCTGCTCGAAACGCAGTGTCGTCGCCGGGTTGAAGGGGTTGGGATAGCCGCCCAGCCGCAGCACGGGGACGGGCGTCTCGGGGGCGGCGGTCGGCATGCACTGCGCCGGTGCGCGTTGCAGCAGGCCGCCGGCGCCATCGTTGTAGGAGGCGACCATGTACACGCTCTCGCCGTAGAGGGCGATGGCCTTGACCGTGTCCCAGGCGTCGGCCGAGCCGTAGGGCAGGGGATCCCACTGGCCCTCGCTCGCGTTCATGACGATCAGGTCGCCGTAGCCGTCCCACTCGTAGGCCAGGTAGGCGAAGCGCGTGGTGCCGCTCGCCTGCGCGGCCACGTCCGCCGCCGACGCGCCCACCTCTTCGCCCGGCATCCCGTGGCTCCACATGTGCTCGGGCAGCACCGGGTTCGACACGTCCACCAGTTCCAGCCCTTCTTCTGTCCCGGCCAGGTAGAGGATGTCGTCCACCTTCGCCAGCGCCACGGCGCCGGCGGTATCCCAGTGCAGGCCGACCTCGTTCAGTGTCGATGCGCTCAGGATCATCAACGGTCCGGCGTCCTGTGCCAGGTAGATGAAGCCGCCGTCCACCACCACGTCCTTCGCGTTGCTCCAGAAATGATTCGGCCAGACGGAGTCGTCGAGGAAGATGTTCTCCGGGTCGGAGATATCCACCACCATGAGCCCGGCGTAGTCGCAGGCCAGGTAGGCGAAGCCGCCGTCGACGGCCATGCCGTCCGGGCGGCAGCTCAGCGCGAGGGAGTCCAGGGGCTGGGGCGCCGTGGGATTCGCGACGTCGAAGAGGCGCAGCATGAGGTCGCCGCCCACCAGCGCCAGGTCGCCTGCCACGAGGACGCTGCCCGATTCCTCGGGGATCGGGGCAGACGCCACGGGCGACAGGTCGTCGGCGTCGAAGATGCGCAGGCCGTTGAAGCCGCCAACGACGTAGACGTAGCCGTCCGCGGCCGCCACGTCGACGCCCGGATCCGGCAGGACCACGTTGCCCGTCACGGGCACGGAGGCCGTGTTCAGGACGTCGGCGACGAAGATACCGCGGCTCCCGTCGGCGACGAGGACATAGCTGTGCCAGGGAGCGACGCCCTGGGCGATGCCGGGCGTGTCGATCCAGCCGCTGATGGCCTCGCCACCGGGAGTCGCGATGTCGACGACCACCAGGCCCGCCTCCTCGCAGGCCAGGTAGGCGCGGTCGTCCCTCACATTGAGCCCCAGGACGGGGATGTCGCTCGCATCGTCGCTTACCAGCGTGATGGCGTTGGCGAGGGAGAGGCTCGTCAGGTCCACGATCTGCATGCCGTTGGCGCCGTCGGCCACGAAGGCGCGACTCCCCTGGGCGTGGACCTCGCGGGCGTAGCCGGGCGTGTCGATTACCATCACGTCGTCGGGATCCGCCGGCGCGAACAGCGCCAGGCCGTCCATGCCGATGGCCGCGCATACCAGGCCGTCGTGGAAGCAGACCTCCTCGGCGTAGCCGTACACGTTGACCTGGTCCAGGAGGACCGGGTGGGCGATGTCGTCCACGTCCACCACGCAGACGCCGCCGAAGCCGCAGGCCACGTAGGCGACGCCATCGTCCACCCAGACGCCGAGGGCGACGCCCGGCAGCGAGAGGCCGTGGACCGCGATGCTCGGGTTCCCCTGGTAGGGATTGATCACCTTCACGATCCGCAGGCCGCCACTCCCGCAGGCGACGAACAGGGCCCGCTCGTGGAAGAAGAGGTCCATCGCCTCGCCCGGCAGTTCCACGAACCAGTCATCGCCGAAGTCGACGGAGTCGGACAGGCCCAGGAAGTCGAGCCAGGCTTCGCCGGAGGCCAGGGCGCCCCAGTTGCCGCCGTCGTACTCGGCGACGGCAACGTCCATCGCAACGGCGCCCTCCATGTCGCCCCAGCCCAGGTAGTGGATGTAGTTCTCGTAGTCCACGCAGCCCTGGGCCAGGCCCGGCGCGGGCGCGAGGGCGAGGACGGCGAGGGCGCTGAGGGCGAGGATGGTGCGAGCGAGCGAGCGCATGGTTGCCTCCCGTTTGCATGTCCGATCGGTGAGCGGGAGGCATTTTACCAGACTTCGGGCCCTGCTGCAGCGTCGAAACGACAGGGAGTCAACGCAAAGCGCCCCGCCTCGGGCGAGGCGGGGCGCCGCGTGAGCCGGGGGCCGCCGGCCTGGTGCTCGGTCCGGCCTAGTTCTCGGTCAGGAAGTGCTCGTCGTACTCCGTCTCGAAGCGGAGCTTGTGCCTGGCCTCCTCGTTGGCCAGCTCGACGAGGACCTTGTTGACCTCGCCCTCGGGGACGCGCGCGGCGAGATCCATGTAGAGCCGGTAGCTGGCCTTCTCGCGCTTCATGGCGATGATGAGGGCCTTCTGGTAGTCCATGTCGGGCGTGGGCGCGACGTCCACCAGGTAGTCGCCGATCTTCAGGTCCTGGACGGCCTTCGCGGCGCCGGCCAGCTTCTTGCCCGCCTTGACGCCCTGGAGCTTGGCCTTGTGGCCCATCTCCTCCTTGGCGAACTGGCGGAAGGCGCCCTGCATGGCGGGCGTCGCCATGGTGCCGGCCAGCTCGTTGTAGAAGTCGGCGGCCTCCTGCTCGCGCTCGATGGCGAAGTCGAGGATTTCGTCGATGGTCGTCGGCTCGGGCATGGTCCTCTCCTGATCGGGTCGGTGGTGGGTCGGTTCCGGGTGCGCACAGGGTACTACAGGCGTTCGGCGCTCGCCAGGGGGATCCAGCCCTCCAGGTCGGCCCCGAGGCGGGCCAGCGCCCAGGCGCCGCGCCGCTCGACGAGCTTGATCTCGGCGCCGGCGTGCACCTCGAACAGGGTGACGTAGCCCTCGCCCGGCCCCGACTGGACGGCCACGCGCGACGCGAGGACCACGGCCTCGCGGCCGCTCCAGTCCTCCCAGTCGGCGCGCCAGGCCGCGGCGGTCAGCAGGGGCAGCAGCACCGCCACGGCGATCAGGGGCCAGCGCAGGCGCCGCCAGGCCGCGCGCCGGAACAGCCCCAGGCCGGCGAGCAGCGTGCCGATCCACAGCACCGCCAGGCTCGCTGCCGCCAGCTCGTCGCCGGTGAAGGTCTCGCGCACGTGGCGCCAGCGACGGCCCCACCAGCCCGGCTCGGGCGCGGCCAGCTCGCCGGCCACGCGGGCCCGGGCCAGCTCGAGGTTGTCGCGGATCTCCCGGTCGCGGGGGGACAGGAGCAGGGCGCGCCGGTAGTCGAGCACGGCGCGGCCCACGTCGCCGAGCTGGTAGTAGGCGTTGCCCAGGTTGTACCAGAGATGGCTGTCGTTCACGCCCACGGTCGCAAGGGTTTCCCAGATGCGCGCGGCGCCCTCGACGTCGCCCTCCTCGTAGAGGGCCGCCGCCCGCTCCATGCGGCCGGCGCGGTCGGCGGCGCCCGGCGCCTCGGCGATCTGCGCCCGCGCGCCCGTCGCCGCCGCCGGTGCGGCCGCCTCGGCGCCGCCCGGCGCGTTCGGCGCCTGCGCGCGCGCGGCGGCCGGCAGGGCGAGGGCCGCGGCCAGCGCCAGGGGCAGGATCGCCGTCAGGGCGCCGCCCCGGCGCTGCCGGCCCAGTTCGCCCTCCAGGGCGGCCACCAGCGCGTGCGCCCGCTCGAGCAGGGCGTCCATCCGCGTGGTTGTTTCCGAGCCCGGCGCGTAGCGCGCGAAGTCGCAGTCGGCCAGCAGGCGCGCCGTCTCGCGGCGCCGCGCCTCGGGAGCCCCCGCGTCGGCGAGCCGGCGTTCGATCTCGTCGGCCGTCAGGCCCGCCGCCGCGGTGTCCAGGCGGTCGGCCAGGTAGCCGCGCAGGCCGCGGGCCAGCTCGGCGCAGAAGGCGTCGAAGTCGCCGGACTGGCGGGCGGCCTCGGCGGCCTTCAGGCGGCGCGAGGCCGCCCGCCGCGCGCCGCGGGCGCGGGTACCGGCCACGTCGGCGGCCAGCCGCTCGCGCCGCCGCTGCCAGAGCCAGGCCGCCAGAAGCAGGGGCCAGGGCAGCCACAGGGCCGCCTGGAAGCCCGCCGCGCGGGCCAGGCGCCCGCCGTCGCCCGCCAGCAGCGGGGCCGTCTTGATGTGGTGGATGTCCCGGCCCAGCAGCTCCACGCGCGCGGGCCGCAGGTCGGTGAAGACCACGGGCTGGGAGGCCTCGGTCGCGGCCGGCGCGACCGCCATCGCGATATCGCGCGTCGTATGGGTGCGGTAGCGCCCGGCCTCGGGATCGAACCAGGCGTAGCGCACGCCCGGCAGGGTGAGCGTGCCCTCGCGCCGGGGCACCAGGACCCGCGTGAAGGCCTTGCGCACGCGGATGCGGTCGGCCTCCGCGCTGACCTGGCTCTGCAGGTCGCCCTCGTAGTGCTTGAAGTCCGCCTCGTCCACCGCCAGGACCGGCATGCCGAAGGCCCGCGGGTTTCCCGCGCCCGTCAGGGTGATGGTCAGCGTGGCCGGCTGGCCCACGCGGTAGGGGCCGGGCTCCAGCTCGGCGCGCAGCTGCAGGTCCGTGGCGACGGTGCCCTGGAAGTCCCCCGGCCGGCCCGTCTCGGGCAGGGGCAGCACCTCCAGGGACAGGGGCGGCGTGGTCAGCACGCGCTGCCGCCCGCGGCCGAAGCTGAAGAAGCCCCAGTCGTCGCGGTCGCGGAAGGTGAGCCGCACCTGCGCGGCGCCGATGCCCAGCGTGCCCGCCTCGCTGGGGAACAGGGCCGTCCGCAGCTCCGTGGCCGCGTAGTTGTTCCCCTCGACCATGCGGTAGCCGCTGATCTCGTCGCCCAGGGGCTCGGACCAGAAGCCCGTCAGGTCGGGCGGCGTGTACTGGGGCGTCGAGAGGAACTGCACGCGCGGATCGCGGTAGAGCGCGAAGTGCAGGGTCACCTGCTCGCCCACGTAGGCCCGCTCGGCGTCGGTCCAGGAGCGGATGAAGGCGTTGCGGTCGCCGGAATCGGCGTCGTCTGCCGCCGTGGACGGCGTTCCCCGCGGCGGCGCGTTGGGCCGCGCGCCGGGCGTCGCGGGGGCGGGCGCCTGCCCGCCGGTCTGCGCGCGGGCCGGCCGCACGTCCAGCTTGAAGGGGCGCGTGCGGTAGGCCTCGCCCTTGACGCCCACCACGATGCCGGGGATCTCCAGGCGGCCCGCTCGCAGGGGGACCAGCGTGTACAGGAAGCTCTTGGACGCGCTGGCCTGGCCGTTGATGAACTGGAAGCTGCTGCTGCTGGATGTGCCCGCGACGACGAAGTCATCCATGTCGGGAAGCTGGGGCTGGCCGATGCCGCGCGCGGGTCCCTCGACGGTGATGGTCAGGGTGAAGGGCTCGTTCTCGTGGAAGGTCTCGCGGTCCAGCTCGGCCCGGATCCTCACCTCGTCGTCGGCGGAGGCCGGCGCGGGCGCCCCGCCCGCCAGGGCCAGCGCCAGGATGCCGATGCATGCCGCGTGCGTGAACCGCATGGCTACCAGTCCTTCTCCACCTCGCGCTCGGCGCCCGGCTCCTGCCGCGCGCGCTCGGCCTGCAGCTCCTTTTCCTCTTCGAGCATGGCGTCCAGCAGCCGCTGGGCGTCCTCGGGGCTCATCTGCTCCTGCGTATCGGGCGGCGGGGGCTGGGCCTGGCTGCTGTCGGGCGGGGCCTGCCGCGAGGAGTCGGGCGGGGCCTGCTGCTGCTGGTCCTCGTCTCCCTCCTGGCCCTGCTGGTCTTGCTGCTGCTGATCCTGCTGCTGGTCGTCCTGCTGCTGGTCCTGGTCCTGCTGGTCCTGCTGCTGCTGTTGCTGCTGCGCCATCTTCATGAGCAGCTCGAAGTTGTGCTTGGCGTCCAGGTCGTCGGGGTCCCACATCATGGCGCCGGCGTAGGAGGCCAGGGCCGGCTGGATCTGCCCCGCCTGGGCCATGGCGTTGCCCAGATCGTAGAGGGCGGAGGCCTTCTCGCGGGGCGCCTTCGCGAAGCGCAGGGCCTGGCTGTAGGCGGCCAGGGCCTCCTCGAGCAGGTCCGAGCGGGCCAGGGCCCCGGCCAGATTCCGCTGGAGGACGGCGTTCTCGGGATGCTTGAGGGCCTCCTCGCGGTAGGCCTCCACGGCCTCGGCGAACTCGCCCTCGCGGACCAGGTCGTTGCCCCGCGCGTTGGCCCGCGCCGTCTTCAGGGGTACGCGGGGCGGCTTCGCCTCGTCCGCGGCGGCGCGGGCGCCGGTCGCGCTGGCGTCGTCGGCGAGGGCCGCGGAGGCGTCGCCTGCGCGGGCCGCGCCCACGGCAGGGCGCGCGGGCCCGCCTCCCGGCAGGGCGGGCGCCAGCAGGGCGGCCAGGGCCGCCGCGGCCGCGAGCCGCCTCAGAAGCGTCCCGTCCACCGTTCCTCCTCGCGCCGCCTCTCGCCGATGACGGACTCCAGGGCCAGGGCCGCCAGGGCCAGCGCGGCGAACAGCTGGTAGCGCTCGATGGGCCGCCGCGCCTGGCGGCCCGTGAGCTCGCGGGCCTCCATGCCGGCGATGGTCTCGCGTAGGTGGTCCAGCTCCAGGTTGGCGCCGCTGGACTCGTAGTAGGCGCCGCCGGTGACGGCCGCCACGCGCTGCAGCATGGTGCGGTCCAGGCGGCTGAAGACGGGCCGGCCCTCGCGGTCGCGCAGGTTCTCGCGCAGGGCTCCCGTCTCGGCGTCGCGCAGGGGCAACGTGTAGCCGTCGGGCGTGCCGATGCCGATGGTGAAGATCACGACGCCCTGCTCGGCCGCCGCTCGGGCCGCGGCCACGGCGTCGCCCTCGTGACTCTCGCCGTCGGTGACCAGGACCAGCACCTTGAAGCGCCGCTCCTCGCTGCGGAAAGCCGTCAGCGCTCGCCGGATGGCCTTCTCCAGGTTCGTGCCGGGCACGGGGATGGTCGACGTGCTCACCCCGTCCAGGAAGAGGCTGGCCGCCTCGGCGTCCAGGGTCAACGGGCAGCTCGTGAAGCTCTCGCCGGCGAAGGTCACCAGGCCCAGCCGGTTGCCGCGCAGGAGGCGGAACAGGTCCTCCACCTCGCGCTTGGCGGCCGCGAAGCGGTTGGGCCGCAGGTCCTCGGCCAGCATGGAGCGGCTGGTGTCCAGGGCGACGATGACGTCCAGGCCGCGGCGGCGCACCTCGGCCAGCTCCGAGCCGATCTGGGGCCGGGGCAGGGCGATCAGCGCCGCCGCCAGGCCCAGCAGGAAGAGGAAGGCCTTCCAGCGCCGACGCGCGGGGTCCAGGCCGGGCGTGAGGCGGGCGAAGAGCGTCGCGCTCATCAGGCGGTCGCGCGCGCGCTCCCGCCAACGGGCCGCCACGGCCAGCAGCACCAGCACGGCCGGGAGGGCCCACAGCAGGGGCAGCCAGCGCGGGTCGCCGAAGCTCACGGCAGCCTCCTCAGGACGAAGCGGGCCAGCAGGAACTCGGCCAGGAGCAGCAGGGCCGCCGGCGCCAGGAAGGGCGTCGAGGCCTCGCGGTAGTCGATGCGCTCGACGCTGCTGATCTCCGAGCGCTCCAGCTGGTCGATCTCGGCGTAGATCTCGGCCAGGGCCTCGGTGTTCTGGGCGCGGAAGTAGCGCCCGCCCGCGGCCTCGGCCACGGCGCGCAGGGTCGCCTCGTCGAGGTTGGTGGCCACGTACTGGTAGCGCTTGCCGAAGATGGGATCCTGCACAGGGTAGGGGACCTGCCCCTCCTTGCCCACGCCGATGGTGTAGATCTTCGCGCCCACGGCGGCCGCCGCGCGGGCAGCCGTCAGGGGGTCCACGCTGCCGGCGTTGTTGTCGCCGTCGGTGAGCAGGACCATCACCTTGCTCTCGGCCTTGCTCTCGCGCAGGCGGTTGGCGCCCGTGGCCAGGGCGCTGCCGATGGCCGTGCCGTCCTCGACGAGGCCCATCTCCACCTCGCCCAGGAAGTCCAGCAGCAGGTCGTGGTCCAGGGTGAGGGGGCACTGGGTGTAGGCCTGGGCGGCGAAGACCACCAGGCCGATGCGGTCCGCGGGCCGCTTGCGGATGAACTCGGCGGCCTGGGCCTTGGCCTCCTCCAGGCGATTGCGCGGGCGGAAGTCCTCGCCGCGCATGGAGGTGGAGATGTCCAGCACGAGGACGATGTCCACGCCCTCGCTGGTGACCTCGCGCGTGTGGGTGCCCGCCTGGGGGCGGGCCAGGGCCAGGGCCAGCAGCGCGATGGCCGCCAGGCGCAACGCGAGGGGCAGCCGGCGCAGGCGCGCGCGGCCGCGGCCGGCGACGCCGGCCAGGATGCGCGTGTCGGAGACGGTCAGCACCGCCTCGCGGCCCCGCCGCCGCCAGCGCCACAGAACGACGAGGACGGGCACGAGCAGGGCCAGCAGGGCCAGCGGCGTGGCGAAGCGCTCGATCATCACGGCTCCGCCTCCTCGTCCTCGCCCACCAGCGCGGGGCGCGTGGCCTTCACCAGGCGCTTGCTCGCCTGCAGGCTCTCCACGCAGTCGGCGCGGCTGGGCACCCGCTGCGCGAACTTGACCAGGTCGCCGCGGTCCAGGTCCTCAAGCAGGGGCTCGGCCAGGCCCTGGTCCAGGCGCAGTCGGGGCTGCGGGCCCGCCAGGGACAGGCGGATCTCCTCGCTGGTCCAGTCTGCGAAGGGCAGCGCGAAGCGCCGCGACAGGTAGCGGCGGACGATGCGCGAGAGGCGGTAGTAGTAGTCGGCGAAGAGGCCCTGGGCCGGCAGGTCCTCGAGAGCGAGGCCCTCGAGGGCCGCCAGGGCCTCGACGTCGGCGGGCGTGGGCGGCTCGGGCGCGGCCAGGCGGGCCCGCCGGCGGCGCAGCCACCAGCGCAGCAGCAGGGCGCCGGCGAGCAGGGCGGCCAGGGCCGGCAGGCCCCAGCGCGCCAGCACGGGCCACCAGTCCGCGCGCAGCGCGCCGGGCGCCTTCCAGTCGCGCAGGGCCGTCGAGTCGGGGGTCAGGGCCAGCACGGACAGGCAGGCCAGCTCCTGCGGCTCGGTGACGAGCACGCGCGTCCCATCCTCGCCGGGCAGGCGGTAGGCGAAGGCCTGGCCGGGGATGGCGAAGGTGTCGGGCAGGAAGGTGGTGAAGGGCAGGGTGAAGCGCAGGGTGTCCGGCGCGCCGGCGCCGCGCAGGGTGTCGGCCGCGATGAAGCTGGTCAGGGGCGGCATGGCGCCGCCGGCCGCTGACTGGCGCAGCTCCTCGGCCAGGGCCTCGGCGCGCTCGGGATCGAGCCAGGGTTGGACGCGCCCCGGCTCGCCCAGGTCCCAGCGCGCCTCCGCCAGCTCGGCGCCGGGCGAGAGGATCACGCGCCAGGTCAGGGCGTTGGGCTGGCCGATGACCTGCAGGTCGCGCTCGAGGCGGCTCTCCACCTCGATGCCCGGCTCGCCGGCCACGAGCCAGCGCGGCCGGGCGTCGGCGGTGACCAGGGCCAGGTCGGGCTGCTCCATCTTCTCCAGGTCCTCGCGGGAGATCAGGGGCAGGCTCGGCCCCTGCTGGCCCATCATGGCGCCCGGCGTCATGGCGGGCGGGGGCGTCTGCTGGGCGCCGGCCGGCCCGGCCAGGGCCGCGAGGGCCACGAGCAGCAGGCCCACGGCCGCCCCGCGGAAGCCCTTGCTGAGCCGCCGCATGCGCTTGCGGAAGAATTGGGTCAGAGGCCGCGCGTAGTCGCGGGTCACGTCCAGGTCGATCTCGTCAACGCCGTGGCGCAGGAGCAGCTCGCTCAGGCGCGCCTTGCGGCGGCCGGCCTCGTCCGCGTAGGCCTCGCGCAGGGCCGCGCTGCCGGCGTCGAGCCAGAGGTCAGCACCCGTCTCGGCGTCGCGCAGGTGCAGGAGCCCCGCGTCGGGCAGGCGCCGCTCCAGGGGATCGTGGACGTTCAGCGCGATCAGGTCGTGCCGCCGCGCCGCCAGCTTGAGGGGCATCTCCCAGCCCTCGGCCAGGAAATCGCTCACCAGGAAGACGACGGCCTTGCGCCGGAGCAGACGGCTCACCGTCTCCAGGGCCAGGCCGAGGTCGGTGCCGCTCCCCTCGGGGCGGAAGTAGAGCAGCTCGCGGATGATGCGCAGCACGTGGCGGTGGCCCTTGTCGGGCGGGATGTACTTCTCCACCCGGTCGGTGAAGATGAGGCAGCCCACCTTGTCCAGGTTGCGGATGGCGCTGAAGGCCAGGACGCTGGCCACCTCGGCGATGAACTCGCTCTTGAGCCGCTCGCCGCTGCCGAAGAGCCCGCTGGCGCTGGCGTCCACGGCCAGCAGCACGGTCAGCTCGCGCTCCTCGCGGAAGCGCTTGATGAAGGGGCGGCCCATGCGCGCCGTCACGTTCCAGTCGATGAAGCGCACGTCGTCGTCGGCGGTGTACTCGCGCACCTCGTCGAACTCCATCCCCGTCCCCTTGAAGACGGAATGGTACTCGCCGCCGAAGAGGTCCTCGACCAGGTGGCGGGTGGACAGCTCCACCTTGCGCACCTTGCGCAGTATCTCGGGCGGGATGCGCTCGCGTTCGGCCATGGCGCTCAGGGCACCTCGACGGCGTCGAAGACGCGACGGATGACGGCGTCGCTGTCCAGCTCCTCGGCCTCGGCCTCGTAGCTGACGATGATGCGGTGGCGCAGGACGTCTAGGCCCACCTTCTTGACGTCCTCGGGGGTGACGTAGCCCCGCCCGCGCAGGAAGGCGTGGGCGCGGGCCGCCTTCGCCAGGTAGAGGGTGGCGCGCGGGCTGGCGCCGTAGGCGATCAGGGGGGCGATGTCCAGGCCCATGGCCTCCGGCTCGCGCGTGGCGAAGACCAGCTCGATGATGTAGTCCTTGATCTTCTCGTCCATGAACAGCTCCGCCACGAGCTTGCGGGCCTCGAAGATGCGCTCCAGCTCGATGACCGGCTTGACCGCGGGCGCCTCCAGGCCGCCCATCCGGGCCAGGATCTCCTTCTCCTCGGCCCGCTGCGGGTAGCCAACCTTGACCTTGAGCATGAAGCGGTCGACCTGGGCCTCGGGCAGGGGGTAGGTGCCCTCCTGCTCGATGGGGTTCTGGGTGGCCATGACCAGGAAGGGCGCCGGCAGGGGGTGCGTCTCCTTGCCCAGGGTCACCTGGCGCTCCTGCATGGCCTCCAGCAGGGCGCTCTGGACCTTGGCCGGCGCGCGGTTGATCTCGTCGGCCAGGATGAAGTTGGCGAAGATGGGTCCCCGGCGCGTGCTGAACTCCCGGGTGTCGGGCTCGTAGATCTGGGTGCCGACCAGATCGGCGGGCAAGAGGTCCGGCGTGAACTGGATGCGCCGGAACTCGGCCTTCACGGCCCCGGCCAGGCTGCGCACGGCCAGGGTCTTGGCGAGGCCGGGCAGGCCCTCCAGCAGGACATGCCCGTCGCAGAGCAGGCCGATGAGCAGGCGGTCCACCAGGTAGCGCTGGCCGACGATGACCCGGCCCAGCTCCTCGGTGATGTCCTGGACGAAGCGGCTCTCCCGCTCCACGCGCTCGTTGAGGATCTCGACGTCGTAGTTGGTCTCCATGGGAGCCCCCGCGTCCGATAAGGGATGGTTAACTCGTTGTGGTTTATCGAATTGACTCCGGGCAGCCAGGACCGCATACGCTCCAGCCGCCTTCGAGTTCCGGCACGGAATATTGCACAGGCGCCGGTTGCCGACAAGCCTTTGACCTCAAAGGAAATGCCGCCGCCGCCGGGGCGGCTCGCACGGTTCAATAAGCTATGATTCCTATTTGTGAAGACAGTATCAAGAGTCAACGATGATGGGGTTTATAAGCGGCCCCGGAGAAACGACTTGACGGCGCCTATCGGTTATGAGGGGTGACCCGTTTTTTTCCTGAAATTCCCCTTGTGATGACCAGGAGGGTGCGGGCTAGTATGCGTCCTGTCGCGCACATCACCAGCCGGAGGGGAGCGAGGATGGCCAGCATCCAGGAACTGAACACCAAGAACTTCGACGATGTCATCACGCAATCGGAAGTGCCTGTCCTGGTTGACTTTTGGGCCGATTGGTGCGTTCCCTGCAAGGCCATGGAGCCGCTCCTGGAGGAGATCTCGGGGCTGCTGGGCGGGCGGATCCAGTTCGCCAAGGTGAACGTGGACCACGCCCGCAACATCGCCATCCGCTACCAGATCCAGAGCGTTCCGACCCTCCTCGTCTTCAACGGCGGCCGGCCCGTGGACTCCATCGCGGGCGTTCCGCCGCGCTACAACCTGATGAGTCGCATCGAAAAACACTTGTCCTGACGGCGTTACACTCCTGTATCCGGGAAACCATAATGATTGATCCGGCGAGGGAGGCGGCCCCTGCGGGTCGCCTCCTTGCTAGACGGCCCCCGCGGTGCTAGCCTTCCCCGCCTCATGCTGCGCATCTACCTGAGACTGCTGCGCTACCTGCTGCCCTACTGGCGGCGGGTCGTCCTGGCCCTGGGGGCCATCGTCATCTATGCCCTCCTGAGCGGGATCTCGGTGACCCTGGTCGTGCCCTTCCTGGACAACCTCTTCCAGCAGGGGCCGGCCGCGCCGACGGCCGTGGAGCGCGTAGGCGGCGAGGTCGAGCGCAGCCTGAACGACGCCTCCCCGCACGTGGCGCGCGCCAAGGCCTGGAAGGACGCCCGCCTGGCTGCGGTCCGCGCCTGGCTGGACCGGGGCGGGCACGGCGAGCGGCTGCAGCGCGTCCTGGTGATCATCTTCCTGGCCTTCCTGCTCAAGAACCTCTTCGGCTACCTGGAGACCTACCTGGTCAACTGGCTCGAGCAGCGGGTCCTGCTGGACATGCGCCAGCACCTTTACGGGCACTTGCAGGGACTGCCCCTGGCGTTCCTGGGGCGGCAGAAGACGGGCGTGCTCATGAGCCGCCTGGTCAACGACGTCAACACCCTGCGCGGAGCCATCATCGGGGCCACGGCGACCCTGCTGCGCAACGGCCTCATGATCGCCGTCTTCCTGGCCATCATCTTCGAGATCAACTGGCGCCTGGCCCTGGCTACCATCCTCATCGTGCCGCCCAACGCCTGGCTCATGCGCCGGCTGGGGCGCCTGCTGCGGCGCGACTCGACGCTGATCCAGGAGCGCATGGGCGAGATGGCCGGGCTGATCCAGGAGACGATGACCGGCGCCCGCGTGGTCAAGGCCTTCGGCCGCGAGGCCGACGAGACCCGCCGCTTCGGCCGCTTCAACCGGCAGTACTTCCTGTCGGCCATCCGCCTGCGGGCCCTGGGGGCGCTCAACGCGCCCATGAGCGAGATGCTGGGCACCCTGTCGGTGGTCGTCATCGTCGGCTGGGGCGGCCACCAGGTGCTGCAGGGCCGCTGGCCGGCCAGCCATCTGGTTCTCTTCGTGACGGCGGTGCTGTCCATCGCCGGGCCCCTGCGCAAGATCTCCGAGCTGAACCAGATGCTCCAGGAGGGCACGGCCGCCGGCACGCGGGTCTTCGCCATCCTCGACGAGCCCGGCGAGCACGCGGACCTGGCGGCCGGCGACGCGCCCGGCCCCCTGCGCGATGCCATCCGCTACGAGCGGGTGGGCTTCGCCTACAACGCGGGCGAGCCGGTGCTATGCGGCATCGACCTGGCGATTCCCCGCGGGGCCGTGGTGGCCCTGGTGGGGCCCAGCGGCGGGGGCAAGAGCACGCTGGCGGACCTGCTGGCGCGCTTCTACGAGCCCACGGACGGGCGCATCGCCATGGACGGCCGTGACGTGCGGGACTTCAACCTGGCGAAGTGGCGGGCCAAGATGGGCATCGTCACCCAGGACGTGGTGCTCTTCAACGACACCATCTACGCCAACATCGCCTACGGGCGGCCCGGCGCGAGCCGCGAGGAGGTGGAAGCCGCCGCGGGGGCGGCCCTGGCGGCCGACTTCATCGCGCGCGCGCCCGCGGGCTACGACACGGTGATCGGCGAGCGGGGCCTGCAGCTCTCGGGCGGCGAGCGGCAGCGCCTGGCCATCGCGCGGGCCATCCTGCGCGACCCGGAGATCCTCATCTTCGACGAGGCCACCAGCGCCCTGGACACCGAGAGCGAGCGCCTGGTGCAGGCGGCCATCGAGCGGCTGATGGAGGGGCGCACCACGCTGGTCATCGCCCACCGGCTGTC
>JAFGBK010000073.1 GCA_016933175.1 Candidatus Krumholzibacteriota bacterium
AGGCGGGGGTCGTATCGAGTCCCCAGGCTAGCGGCGACGCGCGCCGACGTCAATGTCACCTGCCCCTTACGGCGAGGCGCCGGTTTTCGTTTCCATCATGAAGCACGCCGCCGGGAAGCCGCCACGTGTCACTAGAGGACGTTATGAGGAAATGCCGTCGCCACGATCGCCTGCCGTTTATCAGTATTGATAAATGAGAGGAGGTGGGGCGAGTCACATGCATATTCCTTTGAAAAAAAAACCGCTTGGCCAAGGATGCCTTCCGGCATGCGGCCTGCTAATTAACTCAAGATTAGACCCGGCAAGTCGATGAACATGGCTGAAGCGATCATTCATTGACCATTCCCCGCGCCCCTCCCGGTGCAGGCAATCGCGAGAGCCGGTGGCCGGGGAATGGTCCTTCGCACCAGGAGCACCCGTGACCGATCAGCAGACGAAGGCTCCAGGCGGGGGCAGGCGTCCGGACCGTGAGGCGTTCATCTCTACCATGGCCGATACCCCCACCCCGGCGGCCAGGACGGCGCCCCCCCGTGCGCCGGACACGGTCGCCGAAATTCCCCCTTCCGGTCCCTCACCGCAGACCCTGCCCCCGCCCGGAGCCTTCGATCTGAACCTGGAGAAGACCCACGAGGCGCCGCGCCGCGCCGCGCCCTACAGCCGCCTCACGCTGACGCGGCGTCTGGCGGCGCAGCTGGAGGCGGTCAGCAAGGAGGTCTGGCTGGTCCTGTCGCTGCTGGCCATCGCCCTGGTCCTCAACCGACTCGTGGCCGCCCAGCGCGCGGTGCTCGGCTTCTACACCCTGCCGACCCTCTACTCGGCCTACGTCTACGGCCGGCGCCACGCCACCCTGACGGCCATGGCCAGCGTCTTCCTGGTGGGATTCATGGCGGCGGTCAAGCCGGACCTGATCGGGAACATCGCGGGCGCCATGCCCCCGAGCCTGGACTTCGTGGCCTGGGGCGGCATGCTCGTCCTGACGGCCTACGCCATGGGCACCCTGCACGAGCGCCACCGCAAGCGCGTGGACGAGTTGCGCCAGACCTATCACGGCCTGCTCCACATCCTCCGCCATTTCATCTCCAACGACAAGCACACGGAGAGCCACTGCTACCGCGTCTCCATCTACGCCACGCGCATCGCCGCCTGCCTGGGCCTGTCCGCCAGTCGCGTCGAGGACATCCGCGCCGCGGCGCTGCTGCACGACATCGGAAAGATGGAGGTGAGCCGGGAGCTCCTGCACAAGGCGGCGCGCCTGACTCAGGAGGAGTTCGAGGTGATGAAGCGCCACGTGGAGCACGGGTCGAGCCTGCTGGAGCCCGTGGGCGGGCCGCTGCGCAGGATCATCCCCATCATCCTCGCCCACCACGATCGCTTCGACGGCTCGGGCTACAACGAGCAGGCGGGCGAGGGCATGCGCAGCGGCGAGGAGATCCCCATCGAGGCCCGCATCATCGCCGTCGCCGACGTCTACGACTCGCTGACCAGCGACCGGCCCTACCGCCGCGCGATCAGCCCCTTCGAGGCCCGGGAAGCCATCATCAAGGGCTCGGGCGGCGCCTTCGATCCCCGCGCCGTGCAGGGCTTCCTCTGCGCCTTCGACCGCGGCGAGATGGAAATCCCCGAGATGCTGATCTAGTCCGGCCCCAGCCGGTAGCGGACCTGCGGCAGGACCACGCCGCCGCGCGTGCGGCGTTCCTTCTCGACGCCGTCCGCGGCGAAGCCCATGGCCTCGTAGAAGGCGATCGCCTGCGCGTTGCCGCGCAGCACCCAGAGCGTGATCGCCGTGAAGCCCGCGGCGCGCAGGCGCGCCAGGGCCGCGGCGCAGAGGCGGCGGCCGTGGCCGCGCCGCCAGGCGCGGGGGGCGATGTAGATGCCGAAGATCTCGCCGGTCTCGGGGCCGGCGTCCTCGTCCCGGCAGGCGCCCAGTCTCACGAAGCCGACGGCGCCGTCGTCGTCCTCGGCCACGATGATGTCGGCGCCCTCGTCGCGGATCTCGTCGCGCCAGAGCGCCTCGCGCCGATCCACGGACAGTCCGGCGAGGAAGTCGTCGGGGACCAAGCCCCGGTAGGCCTGCTGCCACGCGCGGACGTGGAGCGACGCCAGCGGCCGCGCGTCCTCCGGACGCGCCGGGCGCAGGCGGCAGCCCCCCGCGCCGTCGCTCACGGCGCCTCTCCGCCCGCGGCGCGCTCGGCGCCGCCCGCCGCCTCGCGTGCGCGCGCGGCTTCCCAGCCCAGGATGAGGCGCTTCTTGGCCGTCCCCCAGCGGTAGTCGCCGATGAGCCCCGAGGCGCGGATCACCCGGTGGCAGGGGATCAGGAAGGAGATGGGATTCCGCGCGACGGCGCTGCCCACGGCCCGCGACGCCCGCGGCCGGCCGAGGTCCCGGGCCAGGTCGCCGTAGGTGACCACGGCGCCCGGGGGCACGCGCAGGAGCGCCTCCCAGACCTTGATCTGGAAGTTGCTGCCGCGCACGTGGAGATCGATCACGGGGCGCCCGCCCCGCGCGCGGCCGAAGATGCGCGCCGCCGTGCGGGCGGTGGCGCGCGCGTCCTCCACGAGCGCGGCCTCCGGCCAGCGCGCCGCCAGGTCGGCCCGGGCGGCCGCGCGCTCGCGGGGTCCGAAGAAGGTCAGGGCGCACACGCCGCGGTCCGTCTGGCCGATGAGGCAGTGGCCGAAGGGCCCCGGGTGGATCCCCCAGCGGACGGTGACCCCGCCGCCGCGGCGCTTGAACTCGCCGGGCGTGACGGCCTCCACCGTGACCATGAGGTCGTGCAGGCGGCCCGGGCCGGACAGGCCGGCGCCGTAGGCGGCGTCCAGGACGCTGCGCGGCTCCAGGAGCAGCGCCGCCGCCCGGCGCGCCGTGAGCACCTGCAGGTAGCGCTTGGGGCTCAGGCCCACCCAGCGGCGGAACAGGCGCTGGAAGTGGTACTCGCTCAGGCCTGCTCGGGCGGCCACCTCGACGAGGGTCGGCTGCTCGTCGAGGCGATCCGCCAGGAAGATCATGGCCGCTTCGATGCGCCGGTAGTCGGGGATCGCCATGGCGCCTCCCGGGGTGGAACGATCCCGCACAGGATCACTCCCCGGGCGCCGCGCCTCAACCCGATTCTTGCGCCACGGGCGCACCGGCGTCCGATCCGGCGCCGCCGCCATCGACCGCGGCCGCCCGGCAGGCCAATCGGTCCGGCAGACTCAGGGTTCCAGGGTCACCCCTTCGATGGAAACAGGCGCCATGATGGGCAGGGGCCGGCCGCCGGCGCGCAGCACCCGCTCCAGGAAGAGACGCTCGACGGGATCGAGCCCGCGCCACGCGTCGCCCTGCAGGACGGACTCAGGCTCGGCCGGCGCCGGTTCCTCCGCGCGGGACCAGGGCAGCCGCAGCCCGAAGGGCAGGGAGGGCCCACCGAGCAGGCGCCCCAGGTCGAAGGCGCCCAGGGAGGGGCCCTCGACGATGGCCAGCGGGCGGCCGGCCGGCAGCCCCGTCTTCTCGCGGGCCACCCACAGCCCGCGCCAGAGGCCGCCGATCTCGTCCACGAGGCCGTTGTCCAGCCCGTCGGCGCCGCTCCAGACGCGGCCCTGGCCGATGGCGTCGACCGCCGCCGGCGTCATGTGGCGCCCCTCGGCCACCTTGGCGACGAAGTCGCCGTAGAGATCGCGCATGGCCGCCTCGAAGCGGGCCCGCTCCTCGCCGGTCAACGGCCGGTGGGGCACGCTCAGGCCGATGAAGGGCAGGGACGGACCGCTGAAGACGTCCGCGTGCGAGCCGCGCTGCACGTGGTCGTAGTCCAGGCCCATCTTCTCGCCGATGCCGTCGTCCCAGAAGTGCAGCGAGATGACGCCGATGGAGCCGGTAAGCGTGAACGGCGAGGCGAGCAGGGCATCGCTGTGCATGGAGATCCAGTAGCCGCCCGAGGCCGCCACCTGGCCCTGGCTGACGATGACGGGCTTCTTCGCCATGGCCGCCTTGAGCTCCCGCGCGACGAGGTCGCTGGGCAGGTCGTCCCCGCCCGGCGAGTCGGCCCGCAGGACGATGGCCTTGATCTTGTCGTCGTCGCGCAGCTTGCGGATGATGCGCGAGAGCCGCCGCCCCTCGATGCCCTCGTCCATGGCGCAGGCGCCGATGGCGTAGAGGACGGCGATGCGGTCGGGCTCGCCCCACTCCTCCTGGGCCCAGACGGGATCGCCGCGGAGGCCGGCCAGCCGGGCCGCGGGACTGCCGCCTCCGGCGCGGACCGCCGTCTCGCGCGCCATGTCGCGCGCCTCGTGGTAGTCGCCGATGCGGTCGACGAGACCGGCAGCCAGGGCCTCGTCGGCCAGCAGCTCGCCCTTCTCCTCGACGAGGCGGTCCCAGGCGGCGCGGTCCATGCCGCGCGCCCGCGCGCTCAGTCCGACGGCGGTCTCGTACCAGTCCTCGATCAGGGCCTCGCCCTGCTCGCGGTCGGCCTCGGACATGGAGGTGCGCGACAGGGTCTCGGCCGCCGACTTGTAGGTGAAGAAGCGCAGCTCGTCGATGCCCACGCCCATCTTCTCGAGGAGGCGGCGGTAGTAGCTGCGGCCGAGGTTCAGCCCGCGGATGTTGAGGATGCCGCGGTCGTCCATCCAGATCTCGTCGGCGGCGCTGGCCAGCATGTAGTCGAACAGGCCGAGGCGGTCCACGTAGACCGTCACCGTGCGGCCGCCGGCGCGCAGGCCCTCGAGCTGGGCGCGCAGCTCCCACAGCTTGGCCGGGGAGAGCCGCATGCCCGACAGGTTGAGGACGACGCCCCCCACGGCCGGATCCTCGGCGCAGCGCCGCAGGGCGTCCAGGGTCTCGAGAAAGGAAGTGCGGTCGTCCAGCCAGCGGTAGGTGCGGTAGGGACGCTCGCCGCGCAGGTCGATCTCGGGGTAGCGCTTGGCGCCCCAGTGGTGGAACTGGCCGAGGTGGGGGCCGGGCCCGGTCTCCGTGGAGACGAGGGTGGCCACCGACTCCTGCTCGTCGTCCAGGTGATGGCGGGCGCCCGTCTGCACCCGTCCGCTGGAGCCCTGGAAGGCCCATTCCAGGCGCAGACTCAGCTCGCCGCCGTCGCGGGCCCGCGCGGCCAGGCGCAGCCCGGGTATGACGTGCAGCTCGGCGCCGTAACCGAAGGCGATCTCCTCGAAGTCGTCGTTGTCGCAGGCGGCCGCGTCGGCGAAGAGGGTGACGCGCGGCCCGAAGGGCCGCAGCCCCAGGTCCGCCTGGAGGAAGCGGTGCTCGCCCACGAGGTCGCTGGTGTGGCTGGCCCCCAGGGACAGCATGCGCCAGCGCCGCACGGCGCCGAGGGTCAGCCGGCGCGAGCGGCCGGCCACGTCCATGTCTCCCGCGCTCCAGGTGTAGGACAGGCCCAGGGCCAGGTCCCGGTCGCCGCCGCCCAGGCCGACGGTGAAGTCGTGCTGGACGCCCAGGGTATCGGCGCCGTCCCGCAGGCGCCAGCCCAGGCCCAGGCTCCTCAGGGAGAGCACGCCGAAGTACTGGTCCGGCGCCGCGGCGAAGCGCTCGTCCGGCGCCTCGAAGGCGAACCAGGTGCCGCCGTGGCCCTGGACCGGCCAGGCGGCGGGGTTCACCAGGCCGGCGGCCACGCTGGACGAGGCGCCGGGCGAATCCACGAGGCGCGTGATGTCGGCCGCGTAGGCCTCCAGGACGGGATTGTCGGCGGCGATGGCGGCCGGCGCCAGGACCGCGAGGGCGAGGGTGGTCACGATCAGGGACCGGATGCGGATCGGCATGGGGCATCCTCCTCCGATGTTCGACGAACGGGACGGCGGGCATTGTAGGCGACGGCTCGCGAAACGGGAACACCAAAGGGGCGGCGGCGCGGCGGGACGGAGTAACTTTACGCGGCGGGGAGCGTATGTTAAACCATTCACAACGTTCCGCCGTCATCCATTCCGTCACATCGTCGGCGCCGCCCGCCGGGGCGGCGGTGCCTCCTGAGCGATCAAGGAGAACGCGCATGATGTCACGCGTGAGCGCCGCCATCACCCTGGCCCTGCTGGCCGGCGCCGCGGCCGCGACGGCCGAGGACTTCCGCCCGAACACCCTGCCCGAGCTGACCGTCCGGCGCGCCGCCGGCGCCATCGTCATCGACGGCGAGCTGGACGATCCCGGCTGGCGCGGCGCCGCCCGCGCCGGCGGTTTCGCCGAGACGAATCCCGGCGACAACATCCGGCCCCTCGTGCCCACCGAGGTCCGCATCGCCTACGACGACGAGAACCTCTACGTCGCCATCATCGCCCACGACGACCCGGCGCTGGTGCGCGCGCGCCTGCACGACCGCGACGAGATGTGGAGCGACGATGCCGTGGGCGTCATGCTCGACACCTTCGGCGACGGCATCTGGTGCTACGAGCTCTTCGCCAATCCCCTCGGCATCCAGGGCGACGGGCGCATGATGGAGGGCGGCGGCGAGGACATGAGCTTCGACCTGGTCTGGCACTCCGAGGGCCGCGTCACCGAGCGCGGCTTCCAGGTGGAGATGGCAGTGCCCTTCGGCAGCCTGCGCTTTCCGGACCGCGGGACGCAGACCTGGCGCGTCAACTTCTGGCGCAACCATCCCCGCGAGACGCGCCACCAGTACTCCTGGGTCGGCATCGACCGCGGCCAGTCCAGCTTCCTCAACCAGTTCGGCACGCTCCGGGGCCTCGACGGCGTGCGGCCCGGCCGCAGCCTGGAGCTGATGCCCACGCTGGTCGCCTGGCAGACCGGTTTCCGCGAGGATGGCGGCCCCGACGCCGCCTGGACCGACGAGGATCCCGACCTCGAGCCGTCCCTGGGCCTCAAGTACAGCTTCGGCCCCAGCCTGAGCCTGGAGGCGACGTTGAATCCCGACTTCAGCCAGGTGGAGTCCGACGCCGCGCAAATCGACGTCAACAGCAACTTCGCCCTCTTCTTCCCCGAGCTGCGCCCCTTCTTCCTGCAGGGCAGCGACCTGTTCGACAGTTTCATCGACGCCATCCACACGCGCAGCATCAACAACCCGCTGGCGGCGGCCAAGCTCAGCGGCCGCGCCGGCGCCACCAGCTTCCTGGCCCTGGCGGCCTACGAAGAGGACGCGCCCTTCCTGCTGCCCTTCGAGGAGGCCAGCGCCGTCTTGCCCGGCGAGGACATCGAGGGGCTGGTCACCATCGCCCGGGTCAAGCACAGCCTGTCGGGCGGCAGCTTCGTGGGCGGCCTGATCACCGACCGCCGCCTGGACGGCGGCGGCGCCAACACCGCCGGCGGCCTGGACGCGAACCTGCGGCTGAACCCGCTCTACAGCCTCGAGGGCCAGATCCTGGCCAGCCGCACCGAGGAGCCGGACGACGCGGCCCTCAGCGCGCTGATCGCCGACGACGTGGGCGACCTGCGCTTCGACGGCGGCCGGTACACGGCCGCCTTCGACGGCGAGCGCTTCTCCGGCACGAACCTCTACCTCAGCTTCGAGCGCGACGGCCGCCACCTGTCCTGGGACGTGGACTGGGGGGACGCCAGCCCGGCCTTCCGGGCGGACAACGGCTTCGTCAGCATCAGCAACCGCCGCGAGCTGAGCGGCTGGGTCGCCGCCACCTACCGGCCCAACCGCCGCGGCGTCGAGATCGTCCAGCCCATACTGGCCTTCGGACGCGTCTGGAACTGGGAGGGCGAGCGCAAGGACGAGTGGCTGGTGCCCCAGCTCTCCCTCAACCTGACGCGGCAGACCTGGCTCGAGATCGATCAGTTGTGGAGCAACGAGAACTACCGGGACATCCAGCACGACGGCATCCGCCGCACCACGGTCCAGGCGAGCACCCACCCCTTCGCCTGGCTCGACGCGGGCGGGCACGCCACCGTGGGCCGCACCATCTTCCGCTTCGGCGATCCGCCCTTCCTGGGCCGCTCCCGCAGCTTCGGCGCCTGGCTGACCCTGCGGCCCACGAGCCGCCTGACCGTGGAACCGGAGCTCGATTACGCGCGCATGCGCCACCCCGACGGCGACGCGGTCTACACGGACTGGATCCTGCGCACGCGCCTGAAGATGCAGTTCACGCGGCGCCTGTTCCTGCGCCTCGTCCTGCAGTACGAGGACCTGGACTACCCCTGGTACGACTATGCCAGCCGGGACCTCGACGTGGAGCCCCTGCTGAGCTACAAGCTCAACGCCTTCACGGTCTTCTACGCGGGATCCACCCACGCCCTGCACCGCTACCGCGAGGCGGAGCATCCCTCGCTGGACGGGGACGTCTGGAAGCAGGACGCGCGGCAGTTCTTCGTGAAGGTCCAGTACCTCTTCCAGTCCTGACGGGATCCGCGGCGGGCGGGCTCCGCGTCGCCGGGGCCGGTCCCGCGGCGGCGGGCGCCGAACCGGCGGCGGCCGCCTAGGGCTCGCCCTCGGACTCGTCCTCGCCGGCGCGGATGAACACGCCCACGCGGCGCCGCGGCAGCTCGCGCAGGGCGCGCGACCCGGCGAGGGCCGCGTGCTGGGAGAGGTCGGCGAGGAGGGCCTCGGTGCAAGCGACGAAGGTCGCCTCGTCCAGGTCGGGCTCGCCGGCCGGCGCCCCGGCCGGCAGGGCGCGGCGGTTGGCGAAGAGCCAGTTGTCGTGGAGGCGGAAGCCCGGCGGCAGGGCGTCAACGGCCACGGGGCACTGGCGGCAGTAGAGCTCCGGGTCGTCGTAGCGCGGATCGACGCCCGTGCGGGCGACGACGTTCTCGCGGCAGGATCCCGGCTCCGGCTCGCCGGCCGCCTCGCGGGCGAGGGAGATGCCGCAGGCGCCCGTGTCGTAGACCACGTTGCGCTCGATGCGGGCCGCGGGCCGGCCCCGCCCGGCGTCCCAGAGGGCGATGCCCCAGGTCAGCAGCTCCTCGACGACGCAGTCGGTCACCTCGGCGCGGGCGTCCACGAAGACGCCGATCCCCTTCCAGTAGCGCGTGACGCGGCAGCGACGGATGGTCGCCCGCGCGTCCCAGGTGACGCCGATGCCCACGCCGCGGCCGCCGCCGAGCGTGCGGCCGCCGGCCTTGTCCACCCCGTCGACGAGGCAGTCCTCGATGAGCGCCTCGGCGCCACGGTAGAGGGCGACGCCGTCCCAGGAGTTGCGGAGGATGCGGCAGCGGCGCAGGGTGACGCGCGCCCCCTCCCGCCCGGCGACGCCCATGACGCCCACGATCTTCTCCACCACCAGGGCCGAGTCGCCCAGGTTGCCGGCCAGGATGCAGTCCTCGATCTCCAGCTCGGCGTCCTCGACCACCACGGCCGCGCAGGTGGCGCGGCCGTCGGGATCGCGGGCGCCGTCCGTGACGGTCACGCCGCTCAGGCGGCCGCCGCGCACGCCCCGCCAGAGCAGCCCGTAGCCGGCGTGGGTGTGGATCACCACGGCCTCCGGCCGGCGCGGATCGCCCTCCAGGCGCAGGTCCTCGCCGGCGAGGCGCAGGCCCACGGTGGCGTCCACCGGCGTCGCGGGATCCTCGCAGTTGCCGCAGCGCGCCTCGCGGTAGGGCGCCGGCGCCAGGTGGTAGTGGCCGGGAGCGAGGCGGAAGCAGCTGCCGGGACGCAGGCGCCCGTCGGGGCCCCGGCGGGCGGCGACCTGCGCCAGGAAATCATCGGGCGTGCAGGGGACGACCTCCTGGGCCCGAACGCCGGAAAGCGGCGGAAGCAGCAGCGTCAGGATCAGCGGGAGCAGGCGTCGCATGGCCCTCCTCCGCCGCGGCGCGCGGCGCGGCCTCGCGCGGACCGGCCCGGCGCCGGCCCGGCGGGCGCGTCAGGGCGAGCGCCGCGGCCCGCCGGCGGGCGCCTCCGGCATGGTGCGCGGCAGCTCCTTGACCAGCTCGATCTCGTCGGCGACGGGAATGCCGCCGAAGCCGCGCAGGCCGGGCTCCCCATGTTCCGCAAGGGCCGCCGCCGCGGCGCCCGGGCGCAGGGTGGCCATCCGGTACCCCAGACGCTGGTAGAAGTAGAGGCCGGGGATGTTGTCGTTGGTCGTGGCGATGTGCAGGCGCTGGATGCCCCGGGGCCGGCACAGGGCCTCCAGGGCGCCCTGCAGGGCGCGGCCCACGCCGCGGCCCTGGTAGCCGGGCAGCACCGCGAGCAGCACCACCGCGGCGTCGTTCTCGGCGGGGAAGTGCAGGGCGTAGCTGAGGAAGCCCGCCCGGCGGCCGCTGAACTCGAGGACCAGGAAGGGGCTCTTGGCCAGGGGGAAGACCTCGCCGAAGACCCGGAGCTGGGTGCTGCCGAAGAAGCTGCGGCCCGCGGCCAGGAGGGCGACGCGGTCGTGCTCGTCCCCCTCGCGCACCTGGATGGGCGCCGGCCGCGGCCGCTCGCCGTGGCAGTCCACCGAGTCGCAGACCAGGCGCAGGCGCCCGCCGTCCCAGGGCAGGGGCCGGCCGCAGACGGTGCAGTGGTAGACGGGCCGCACGGTGCCCGGCTTCTCCTCAGGCATCCCGGGTCTCTCCCTTCCCGGCCGGCCGCTCGAGGAGGAGCACGGTGATGTTGTCGGGCCCGCCCTCCTGGTTGGCCGCGGAAACCAGGGTCTCGACCGCCACCTCGCCCGTTCCCGACTCCAGGATGGCCGCGATGCGGTCGTCGGGGAGCACGGCGCTGAGGCCGTCGCTGCACAGAAGCACGCGATCGCCCGCCAGCAGGGGATAGGGGTGCCGGGAGAGATCCACCTCCAGATCCTCCTCCTTGCCCATGGCGCGCACCAGGATGTGCCCGAGGGGCAGCAGCTCGACCTCCTGGCGGCGCAGGTTCCCCGTGTCGATCATGTCCTGCAGGAGGGTGTGGTCGCGGGTGAGCCGCTCGAGCTGTCCGCCGCGGAAGCGGTAGGCCCGGCTGTCGCCCACGTGGCAGATCCAGAAGCGGCCGCCCCGGACGAGGACGGCGGTGAGGGTGGTCCCCATGCCGTAGTGCTTCACGTGGCGGCTGCCCGCCTCGAGGATGGCGTGGTTGGCGGCCTCGAAGGCCTCGCGCAGACGCGGGCCGGGGTCCTCGTCGGCCCGCAGGGAGCTCGCGTAGAAACGGTCCGCGGCGCTCTCGACGGCCAGGGCGCTGGCCACCTCGCCGGCGGCGTGTCCGCCCATGCCGTCGGCGAGCAGGAAGAGCCGGCCGTGGCTGTCCTCGCTGCCATCCGGATGGGGGCCGGCGAAGTAGCTGTCCTCGTTGTGATCGCGCACCTGGCCGGTGTCCGTTTTCGCGTACACCTTCAGCGTCTCGGACCCCACTGGCAAGGGCCTTACCTCCCCCCTCCGGCCGTAAGGTCCCGGATCGCCGCCGGTTTCGCGATATACGGCCCGGCGGGCGTTCGGTGACTCGTCCAGAATGACCCTCGCGACTGGCACTGTCATCCCCTATTTCAAGATTCGGACAGGCTTTATTTGCGTCGCAACTAGTTTCGGGTTGACTAGTATGGCCGAGAGTATTTTCTTGCCGAGCCGGACAGCTCCAGGGAGGAAGCGATGTCACGCGTGGATCTGGTCATCCTGGGACTCCTGATGGAAGAGCCGCGGCACGGCTACGACATCCTGCAGCAGATCGACAAGCGCAGCATGTATCACTGGATCGGCGTCTCGACTCCCGCCCTCTACCGGGGCCTGGCCCGGCTGGAGGGCAAGCGCATGCTCACGGCGCACAAGGAGAGCGGCACCAACCATCCGGACCGCACGGTCTACCAGATCACCCAGACGGGGAAGGACCACCTCCAGCGCCTCCTGGTCGAGGCCCTGACGGAGCTGAAACCCGTGTTCTTCGACGTCGTCGGCGGCATCGGCTTCGCCCACAACGTGCCCCGCGACGTGCTGCTCGACAGCCTCGAGGAGCGGCGCGAGAAGCTGCGGGACCTGCTCTCGCACATCGACGAGGCCGAGGCCGAGGTGGCGGCCACGCCCCACTTCCCCGTCACGGCCCGGGAGATCCCCGGCTTCTACCGGGGCTACGTCGAGATGCAGATCGCGTGGCTGGACCGCCTCCTCGCGCGCGTCCGCAAGATCCGGAACTGGCCCGAAGGAGCGTTCACGAAATGCAAGCACTGACGACCCCGAGCGGCCGCGAGCGCCGAGCGGCCCGCCGCCTGGCGGCCGGCCTGCTCGCCCTCGTCCTCGCGGCGGCCGCGGCCTCGGCGGAATCGCCTCAGACCCGGTCCCTGGACATGGCCGAGACCGTCCGCCTTGCCCTCGACCGCAACCTGGGCCTGATGGCCCGGCGGGCCGAGCTGAGCGCCAGCGTCTGGGAGACGCGGAGCAGCTACCTCGCCTACCTGCCGACGGGCGCCCTGAGCAGCTCGGTGACCCGCGTCGACGACCGGAGCCTCGACCAGGCCAACCAGGCCGCCCAGGGCTTCTCGGGCCTGTTCGAGCTGCTGGCCCTGGACCCCGACCTGGCGCCCTACCTCGCGGGCATGGGGGAGATGTCCATCGACCCCTTCCTCTACCGCGACACCTACCGGACCAGCGTCACGGTGAACCAGGAGTTCCCGCTGAACGTCCATCTCCTGGGCGGCAGCAAGCTGGCCCGGGCCGGCGAGCGCGCGGCGCGGGAGGGCTTCCTGGCCGAGCGCGACCAGGTGGTGCTGGCGGCCCGGCGCGCCTACTTCCAGCTCCTGGCCGTCCGCGAGCTGGTGCAGGTGGCGAAGGAGGGCGTTGCCTCGGCGGAGAACCGCCAGCTCCTGGCCCGCGATCGCGAGGAGCTGGGCATGATCAGCCGTTCCGAGAGCCTGCGCTGGGAGGTGGCGCTGGCCGAGGCGCGCAGCCAGCTCACCGCCGCGAACAACGCCGCCGCCCTGGCCGAGATGGGCCTCAACCAGCTCCTCGACCAGGACCTGCGCACGCCCCTGGTCCTGGCGCCCGCCGGCGAGGCGGCCGTCGCCTGGGGCGCGCGACTTGCCGAGTCGGATCCCGAGGACCTGGCCCGGCGCGTCATCGCGGCCAGCCCGGCCGCCCGCCTCATCCGCGCCGGCAGCGACGCGGCCGCCGCCGGCAAGCTCCTCGCCTTCTCGGGGCTGACGCCCTCGCTGCACTTCTCCCTCAGCTACGGCTGGAAGGAGAACGACACCGTGGACCTGGACGGCTACGACTCCTGGAGCGCGACGGCCGCCCTGCAGGTGCCGCTCTTCGACCTCGGTCGCAGCCTGGCCGGCTACCGGAAGGCGGCCGCCCAGCAGCGCCGCAGCGAGTACGCGGCGCGAGACGCCGTGGAGGGCCTGCGCCTGAACGTCTACGCCGCCTGGCGCGAGGTGCGGCGGGCACGCGAGGACCTGCGCCACCGCGAGAAGGCCGCGGCTCAGGCCAAGGAGACCTTCGACCTCATGCAGGACCGCTACGAGCTGGGACACGTGTCCGAGTTCGACCTCGTGGACGTGCAGGCGGCCTGGACGGCCGCCCGCGCCCAGGCCGTCGCGGCCCGCTACGACGTGTTCATCGCCCTGGCCGCCCTCGAGAGCCTGCTGGGCGGTGAGAACCGGATCGCCGACCGCCAAGGGGGAGATCGTGACTAGCATGCGTACCCTCGCCGCGACGCGGAGCGCCCGCGTTTCGCTGCTCGTTCTCACGGGCCTGCTCCTCGCCGCCGGCTGCGGCCGCCGCGGCGGAAGCGAGGGCGCCGGCGCCGACACGACCTCGGTGCGCAGCGTGCCCGTGATCGTCCAGACCGTGCAGCCCAGCCGCTTCCGCGTCACCGTGGACCTGAGCGGCACCACCGAGGCCGTCCACGAGGCGGACATCAGCGCCCAGGTCGGCGGCACCGTCGAGTTCTTCCCCCACCGGCTGGGCGACAGCCTGGCGGCGGGGGAGCTGATCCTGCGCGTGGACACGCGCCCCTACGACGCCGCCGTCAAGCAGGCCGAGGCGCAGCTCCTGGCCGCCCAGGCGACCCACCGCCAGGCCGAGCGCGAGCTGGGCCGGGTGCGCAGCCTCAAGGAGCGTGAGCGCGTCAGCGACGTCGAGTTCGAGGGGGCCGAGCTGGCCGAGCTCCAGGCCCGCAGCGGCCAGCTCGCCGCCGAGGCTGGCCTGGCCATGGCACGCGTCCAGCGCGAGCACGCCGAGATCCGCGCGCCCTTCGCCGGCCGCCTGGTGACCAAGGAGATCGAGGCGGGCGAGCAGATCGCGCCCGGGATGCCGCTGACCGCCGTCGTGGACCTGTCGAGCATCCTCATCCGCAGCAGCGTCGCCGAGAAGGACGCGGCCCGCGTCCGGCCCGGCATGCCGGTGGACGTCTTCATCCCGGCCTTCGGCGAGCGCCACTTCGCCGGCCGGCTGCGCGCCCTGGGCGCGCGCAGCCACCCGGCCACGCGCAGCTACCCCGTGGAGATCGAGATCCCCAATCCCGACGCGACCCTCCTCTCGGGCATGGCCGCGCGGGCGGGTGTGGTCATCGAGGAGCGCCAGGGCGTCATCACGGTGCCGGCGCCGGCCATCGTCGAGCAGTACGGCGCGCCGGTCGTCTTCGTGGTCCGCGAGGGGCGGGCCGAGCGGCGCACGGTCACCCTCGGCCCGCGCGCGGGCGACCGCGTCGTCGTCGAGGCGGGGCTGACCGCCGGCGAGGCCCTCATCGTGCGCGGCCAGTGGAGCGTGAGCGACGGCATGGCCGTCGAGGTGCAGCAGTAGACCCGGACGGAGCGACCGCCGCAAAGGGGAGCCAGCATGGACATCGCCACCTTCTCGGTGAACCGCAAGATCCTCGTGAACATGTTGTTCTTCATCCTGGTGTTCCTCGGCATCGGGCTCTACCGGCAGATGCCGCGGGAGTTCTTCCCGAACATGCACCTGGACGAGGCGCTGATCATCGTCACCTACCCGGGCGCCTCCCCGCTCGAGGTGGAGCAGCAGATCCTCAACAAGATCGAGGACGCCGTGGCCGAGCTGGACGGCCTCGACGAGGTCCAGAGCCGCGCCCAGAACTCCGTGGCCGTCGTCGAGCTGTTCATCGAGCAGGGCACGGACATCGACAAGTTCATGCTCGACATGCAGGCGGCCGTGAACAACATCCCCGACCTGCCCGACGACGCCGAGGACCCGGTCTACCTGGAGCTGGACTCGTCGGCCATCGCGCCGGTCTGCTTCATCGCCATCGGGGGCGAGGTGAGCGAAGCCGTGCTGCTGGAGATCGCCGAGGATCTCAAGCAGGACATCATCGACATCCGCGGCGTGAAGAAGGTCGACATCGACGGGCTGCGCGACGACGAGGTCCACATCAACGTGGATCCCGTGCTCCTGGACCACCACGGCCTCGCCCTGGCCGATGTGGTGGCCGCCCTGGCCGCGCGGAACGTGGACCTGCCGGCCGGCTCCGCCGAGCTGGGCCGGAGCGAGTACAGCCTGCGCGTCCTGGGCAAGTTCCGCACCGTGGACGAGATCGAGGACACCGTGCTGCGCCAGGCCGAGGACGGGAACGTCGTCCGCCTGGGGCAGGTGGCCCAGGTGGTCCTGGAGCCCGAGGAGCAGGAGGCCGTCAACCGCCTCAACGGCAAGCCGGCCGGCACCCTCTACGTCTACAAGAAGGACGCCGGCGACGCGATCCGCATCATGGCGCAGGTGCGGCCCCTCGTGGAGCGCTACAACGCGACGCTGCCGCTGCCGGTGAACCTGGAGATCCGTGTCGACACCTCGGAGCTGGTCGAGGAACGCCTGGGGATCATGACCAACAACGCCTTGCTGACGGCGGTGCTGGTGGGGGCCTTCCTCTTCGTCTTCCTGGGCTGGACCAACGCCCTGCTGGTCCTCGTCGGCATCCCCTTCACCTTCCTGACCGGCTTCCTCTTCATGAGCGTGGCGGACATGAGCATCAACATGCTCACCCTCTTCGCCCTGATCATGGCCCTGGGCATGATCGTCGACGACGCCATCGTCGTGGTGGACAACATCCAGCGCTACATCGAGTTCGGCCTGCCGCCGCGCCAGGCGGCCATCCTGGGCACGAAGGAGGTGATGGCCCCGGTCACCTCGGCGGTGCTGACGACGGTGGCGGGCTTCACGCCGCTGCTGTTCATGACGGGCATGATCGGCAAGTTCATGGAGGCCATCCCCCTGACGGTCATCTTCGCCCTGCTGGCCAGCCTCGTGGAGGCCCTGCTCATCCTGCCCAGCCACTCGGCCGAGCTCAACGAGCTCTACCGCAGGCTGTGCCGGCGCTTCGGCCGCCGCGGCAAGCACGAAGGGCCCGCGGCCGGCCGCTGCCCAGCGGGCGACGACGCGCCGCAGGGCCCGGCTGCCCCGCTGGAGAACGGCCTCAAGGGGGGCGTCCGGCTGCGCGGCCGCCAGAACTTGCTCTTCCGCCGGCTGCGCCGCCTCTACCGGCGCCAGCTCATCCTGGCCCTGCGCCATCGCTACCTGGGAGTCGTGGGCGTGGTGGTCCTGGCCGTGCTCTGCCTGGGGCTGCTGCGCCAGATCCCGGTGAAGATGTTCGGCGACGAGGACTTTGACCAGTTCGTCATCCGCTACGAGCTGCCCCAGGGCGCGCCCCTGGCGGAGACCGCCCGCATGACGCGCGCGATCGAGCAGATCGTCGAGGCGAACGTGCCGGCCGAGGAGCGCAAGGGCATCGTCTCCACGTCGGGCTACCAGATCATCAACTACGAGTACATCCGCGGCAGCCACAAGGCCGAGGTGACCGTGGACCTGGTCAGCGCGGCCGACCGCAACCGCTCGGACATGGCGATCATGGCCGATCTGCGGGAGCGGATCGCGCGCGTGCCCGGCATCCGCGAGCTGCACCTGGTACGCCCGGAGAGCGGCCCGCCCACGGGCCGCCCCGTGGAGATCCGCGTCGTGGGACCGCGCTTCGAGGTGCTGGAGGATCTGGGCGAGGTGGTGAAGGCGGAGCTGGCCCGCATCCCCGGCGTGGTGGACATCGCCGACAACTTCGACCGCACGGCCATGGAGTACCTGGTGGAGGTGGACGAGGATCGCGCCAAGGCCCTGGGCCTGAGCAACATCATGGTGGCCAGCACCGTCAGCGCGGCCTTCCAGGGCATGGCGGCCACCGAGTACACGGATCCCGACGGCACGGACCGCGACATCGTCGTGCGCCTCAACGACCGCTACCGGGATGATCTCGGGACCCTCGACCTGCTCAAGGTGCAGTCCCCGGCGGGCGGGCTGGTGCCCCTGTCCAGCCTGGCGCGTTTCACGCCGAGCAACAACTTCTCGAACATCCGCCACTACGGGCGCGAACGCGCCATCACCATCACCTCCGAGCTGGAGGGCGGCCAGACCAGCGCCGCCGTCAACGAGGAGATCGCGCGCAAGTTCGCCGACTTCTCCCTGGACCACCCCGGCTACCGGCTGGAGTTCGGCGGCGAGTACGAGCGCACGACGGAGAGCTTCCGCTCCCTTTTCCTCATGCTGCCCGTGGCCCTGCTCGCGATCTTCATGATCCTCGCCACCCAGTTCAACTCGCTGATCCAGCCCTTCGTGGTGCTCTTCACCGTGCCCTTCAGCTTCATCGGCGTGGTCATCGGCCTGCTGGTGATGGGCTACAACTTCTCGATCCCGGCCATGGTGGGCATCATCTCGCTCATGGGCCTGGTGGTGAACAACTCGCTGGTCATGGTGGACTTCATCAACAAGTCGCGGGCGCGCGGCGTCGGGCGCTGGTTCTCCATCGTGCGCTCGGGCGTGGTGCGCATGCGGCCCATCCTGCTGACCACCATCACCACCATCGTCGGCCTGTCGTCCCTGACCATCGCCACCACGGGCGCCAGCAAGGTGATGGTGCCCATGGCCGTCAGCATGATCTGGGGCCTGGCCTTCGCGACGGTGCTGACGCTCTTCCTGATCCCGGCCCTGATCGGCATCGTCGACGACGTCAACTTGCGCTTCCGCTTCGGGCGCAGCTGGGACCTGTACGGCCCCAAGGCCTGAGCCCCGGCGGGGTGTCGCCTGAGCGCCCCCCACCCGTGAGGGCCGGTACGCAGCGAGGCCGGAGGGCTTGCCTCCGGCCTCGTGTATCTCGGCCATGGCGCGGGAAAGGCGCCGGCCGCGTGCGGTGCGCGATGGCCGCCGCGCCGGGCGGGCGCGGCGGCTGTCGTGCGGGGTGCCTAGGGCATGAACTCCTGGAGCAGCTCCTGCATGGTCGGCTCGTGGTCCAGGCCGGCGCGGCTGATGTCGCGCAGGCGCAGGGCCTCCTCCCCGTAGTGCGGCCGCGGCGACTTGTAGAGGATCCCCAGGTTGATGGCGCCCGGGTCGGCGTCCTCGCGGGTGAAGGCCGCGTCGCGGCTGCCCAGCTCGGTGGCCGGCACCTCGATGACGCGGATCAGATCGCGGATGCGCTTGAACTCGTCCATGCCGCGGAAGGTGGGGCAGGGCGACAGCACGTGGACGAAGGAGAAGCCCGGGTGCCGGATGGCTGCCACCACCATCTCCGTCAGGTGCTTGAGGTTGCCGGCGAAGCCCCGCGCCACGAAGGACGTGTCGAAGGCCACGGCCAGCTTCACCGGTTCCATGGGCGTGTCGATGGAGCGGAAGGGCGAGGTCACCGTCACGTCGCCCTTGGGCGTCGTCGGCGAGAGCTGCCCCTTGGTCAGTCCGTAGATGCGGTTGTCCATCATGATGTAGGTCATGTCCACGTTCCGCCGCGCCGCGTGCGGGAAGTGTCCCATGCCGATGGACAGGCCGTCGCCGTCGCCGCCCACGGCCAGCACCGTGATCTCCGGCCGCGCCAGCTTGAGGCCCTGGGCGATGGGCAGCGCGCGCCCGTGCACGGCGTTCATGCCGTAGACGTTGATGTAGCCGGGCAGCCGCGACGAGCAGCCGATGCCGGAGATGATCCCCACGTCGTGGGGCGATACGTCCAGCTCGGTCAGCGCCCGGTAGATGGCGTTCAGGACGCCGTAGTTGCCGCAACCCGAGCACCAGACGGGCTTCAGGTCGCGCTTGTAGTCGGCCACGGTGTGCTGCCTGGGCGCGTCGACCGCCATCAGAGGACCTCCCGCACGACGTCGTAGATCTCGCGGACCGAGAAGGGCTTGCCGCCCGTGCGCCCGTAGTGGACCACCTTCTGTTTGATGTCGCAGCGCGAGCGGATGAACTGGAGGAACATGCCGCGGTAGTTGAGCTCCACCACCACCAGGATCTTCTTGCCCGCCAGGAAGCGGTCGAAGGCCTCCTTGGGGAAGGGGTGCAGGAGCTGCGGGATCATGCAGTGGACCTTGCGGCCCTCGGCCTGGAGGCGCAGCACGGTCTCCTTGATGACGCCCTTGCTGGAGCCCCAGCCGAGAATGCCCACCTCGGCGTCCTCGTCGCCGTAGGTGCGCACGAAGCTGTACTTCTCGATGATGTACCGGTACTTGCGGTAGCGCTTCTCGGTCAGGGCGCTGTGCGTGTCCACGCGGCTCGTGGGGTCGCCGGCCTCGCTGTGCTCGATGCCGGAGGCCGGGTACTGGCCGCCCGGCATGCCGGGGACCGCCATGGGCGAGACGCCCGTCTTCGTATCCAGGCGGTAGCGCTTGTAGTCGACCAGCTCCGCCCGGCCGGGCTTGACGCGCTCGTAGACCGCGCGGCGGCTCACGTCGAAGGGCCGCACCGTCTCCTTGCGCTGGGCGATGAACTGGTCCGAGAGCAGGATGACCGGGATCTGGAACTCCTCGGCGATGTCGAAGGCCTGCACGGCCGTGTCGAAGCAGTCCTCCACGTCGGTGGGCGCGATGACCACGCGGGGGCTGTCGCCGTGGCTGCCGTAGATGGCGTGCATCAGGTCGCTCTGCTCGGTCTTCGTGGGGATGCCCGTGCTCGGGCCGCCGCGCTGCACGTCCACGATGACGATGGGCACCTCGGCGATGGAGGCCAGCCCCAGCATCTCGCTCTTGAGCGAGAGGCCCGGGCCGCTGGTGGCGCACATGGCCTTGGCCCCGCCGAAGGCCGCGCCCACCACCATGCCGGCGGCGCTGATCTCGTCCTCGCACTGCACCATGATGCCGCCCAGGGCGGGCAGGTGCCTGGCCATCCAGACCATGACCTCGCCGGCCGGCGTGATGGGGTAGCCCGCGTAGAAGCGGCAGCCGGCCACCACGGCGCCCAGCGCCGTCGCGGCGTTGCCCTCCATGACCAGCTTGGGCGCGCCGGGCGTGTACTCGAGGTGGAAGGGATCCCGCTTCTCGAGGTTCTCCTTCACCCATTCCCGGCCGATCCCGAAGGCATCGATGTTCTTCTCGACGACCCCCGGCTTGGCGGCGAACTTGCGGGCGATGGCGTGGCGGATCCCCTTGGCCGGCAGGCCGAACAGCTCGGCGAGGACGCCCAGCATGATCACGTTCTTCGTGAGGATGGTCTGGGTCCGCTCCTTGGCCAGCCGCTTGAAGGGGATGGCGTAGGTGACGGCCTTGAGCGCCGCGTACTGGGCGACGTGGTCCTCGGGCATGGGATCGTCCTCGTCGTAGAGGATGACCGTGCCCTCGCGCAGCTCCACCTCGTGCTCGAACTTGAGGAGGTCGGCCCAGCTGAAGGTGACGAGGACGTCGATCTCGTCGCCCTGGGACTGGACGGGCTGCTCGGAAATGCGGACGCGGCAGGAGGACTCCCCGCCGCGGATCTGGGCCCCGTAGCTCTTCAGCATGAAGGAGAAGAGACCCTCGCTGGACACCGCCGAGACGATGAACTCGCCTGCCGTGATGACGCCGTCGCCGCCGCTGCCAACGATACCGATGATTATGTCCGTCGAAGCCATGATGTGGCTTGCTCTCGCCTCCTTCCGCCGGCCGCGGGGCCGGGTGGGTCGCCGGGCAGCGCCGCCCGCCGCCGGCTTCACGCCGACTGCCAGGGCCTCCCGCTCCGGGGGTGAATAGTACTAAGAGGCCCCCGGCGATGCCAGCGATTCGCCGTTTTCACCGCGGGCGGCCTCAGGGCCGCCGTTCGGCGCCGCTCCGGATCAGGGACAGGAACTCCCGGCGCGTGCGGGCGTCCTCGCGGAAGATCCCGCGCATGGCGCTGGTGGTCATGACGGCGTTCTGCTTCTCGACGCCGCGCATGGCCACGCAGAGGTGGAAGGCCTCCAGGACCACGGCGACCCCCTTCGGCCGCAGGTACTCCATGAGCGCTCCGGCCACCTGGTGGGTCAGGCGCTCCTGCACCTGGAGGCGGCGGGCGAACAGGTCCACCAGGCGCGGGATCTTGGACAGGCCCACGCAGCGGCCGTCGGGCAGGTAGCCCACGTGCGCCCGGCCGTAGAAGGGCAGCAGGTGATGCTCGCAGAGGCTGTAGAAGTCGATGTCGCGCACGACGACCATGTCGTCGTACTCGGCGTCGAAGGCGCTGCCGCCCAGGAGCTCGGCCGGATCCTGTCCGTAGCCCCGGGTCAGGGTCCGCAGGGACTCGGCCACGCGGGCCGGGGTCTCGCGGAGGCCGTCGCGGTCGGGGTCCTCGCCCAGGGCGGCGAGTATGCTGCGCAGCTCGTCCTTCATGCCTCGTCCTCCTCGGTCCCGGCCGCCAGCAGCGCGGCCAGGGCCCGCAGGGCCCGCGGCGTCCGCGTGCCGTACCAGGTCAGCGACTCGCCCTCCACGGGAAGGGCGCGGGCCGGGGGTGCGACGCCCGCCGCCGCGAGCGCGTCCACCTCCGCCGGCCCGAAGGCGTAGGGCTCGCTGGGCAGCAGGACCAGGGCGGGCCGCCGCCCGGCCAGCTCCACCAGGGTGGTCTGGCCATAGCCCTCGTGGTCGCCGTAGACGTTCACGAGCCCCAGCTCGGCCATGACGGCGTCGATGTAGGTGCCGCCGCCGGCCGCCAGCCAGGGATCCTTCCAGACGAGGGTCGCCGCCCGCCGGGGCGCGGCGCGGCGCGGCGCTGCGGCCTCGCGTCGCGCGGCGGCCAGGTCCGCGCGGAAGGCGGCGGCCGCCTCGCCGGCTCCCAGCAGGCGCCCGTAGTCGGCCAGCAGGGCGTCCACATCGTCCAGGCGGCGGGGGTGCACGGCGTGGACGGGCACGCCGGCCGCCTCCAGGGCCGCCAGGTCCATGGCCCGGTTCTCCTCCAGGCAGGCCAGGACCAGGTCGGGCCGCAGCCCGGCCACGGCCTCCAGGTCCGGGTCCCTGGGCCCGCCCACGGCGGGCACTCCCGCCAGGACGTCCGCGGGATGAATGCAGAAGCGCGTGCGCCCGACAAGGCGGCCCGCCGCGCCCAGCTCGACGACGGTCTCCGTGAGGCTGGGCACCAGGGAGACCAGGCGGCGGCGCTCCCCGGGCGGCAGCTCCCGGCCGCGGGCGTCCCGGATGCCGGATGGCTCCGCCACGGGCCGCCCTAGTCCAGGACCGCCAGCAGCTCGATCTCGAAGATCAGCGTGGCCTGGGGAGGAATGACCGGCGGCCGGCCCCGCTCGCCGTAGGCCAGCTCCGGCGGGATGGCCAGGCGCCGCACGCCGCCCACCGTCATGCCGGCCACGCCCTCCTCCCAGCCGGCGATGACGCTGCCCTGGCCCAGGGCGAAGCGCAAGGGCTCCGTGCGCCCCTGGGCGTCGGGGTCGCGGCTGCTCCAGAACTTGGTGCCGTCCAGCAGCCAGCCCGTGGCGTGGGTCACGCAGATCTGTCCCGGCCGGGGGGATTCCCCCTCGCCGGCGACGAGGTCCACGTACTGCAGGCCCGAGGCCGTGGTGACCAGTTCCTTGCCAGCCCCCTCGCCCTCGAGGATCGCGCGGGCCGCCCGGGAGGCGTCGTTGAGCTCGCCGGCGGCCAGCTCGGCCTCGCCGGCGTCGCCGGCCTTCTCGCCCCCGCCGCAGCCGGCGAGGAGGAGCGACAGTAGTGCCGCCAGAGCCCCCGCGATAAGCTGCCGTTTCATGCCGTCCCCTTCCGTTGGAGCCAGGCTCCCAATCTAGACCAATCCGGAGCGCGCCGCACCCGGAAATGCTATGCTGGCCCCGGAGGTGGACCATGCGCTTATCCCTGCGGCGTTGCGGGCGGCTCGCCCCGGTGGCCCTCGCCCTCCTGGCGGCCCCGGCGGCCGGCCAGGAGGCCGCCGGCCAGGAGGCGGGCGGCCGGGAGGCGGTGCGCGAGACCGCCATCATCGAGACTATCGAACTGCCCGCGGCCCGCCGGGACGGACCCCTGTCCCTGGAGGCGGCCCTGGCGGCGCGGCGCTCCTGGCGGCGCTTCGGCGAGCGGGCCCTGCGCCTGGAGGAGATCGCCCAGCTCTTCTGGGCGGCCCAGGGGCAGAGCCGCCCCGGGCGGCGCACGGTGCCCAGCGCCGGAGCCCTCTATCCCCTGGATGTCTACGCGGTGACGCGGCAGGGCCTCTACCACTACCGGAGCGCCGACCACTCGACCCTGCTCGAGCGGCGCCCCTTCCTGCGCGACAGCCTCTTCGCGGCCTCGCGGAACCAGGAGGCCCTCCGGCAGCCACCGGCCGTCTTCGTGATCACGGGGACGCCGGCCCGCAGCGCCGCCAAGTACGGGGCGCGGGCCGAGCGCTACACCTGGCTGGAGGCCGGCCACGCGGCCCAGAACCTGCTGCTGCAGGCCGTCGCGCTGGGCCTGGTCGCCGTGCCCGTGGGCGCCTTCCGGGACGAGGACGTGGCCGCCGCCCTGCGCCTGCCGGCGGGCGAGATGCCCCTCTACCTCATCCCGGTGGGCTGCCGCCCGGATCCCTGACGGCGCGCCGGGCGGCGGGCTTTTCCTTGAGGCAACAGGCGGCCTGGGCCTACAATGCCCGCCGGCCGCACTGCGGCCTGCATCCGGCCGGCCCGGCGCTGGCCGAGCGAGGCGGGAGGCTTCCTTGCAGATCCTGATCGTCGGCGGCGGCACGGTGGGCTTCGAGCTGGCCGTCCAGCTCCAGCGGGCCGGCCACGACGTGGCCCTCGTGGAGCGGGACCCCCAGCGCTGCGCGGAGATCGAGGAGAAGCTGGACATCCTGGTCGTTCCCGGCCACGGCAGCAGCCCCCGCACCCTCGAACGGGCCGGCCTCCCCGGCGCCCACATGGCCATCGCCGTCACGTCCGTGGACGAGGTCAACATCCTCGTCTGCGGCCTGGCCATGCAGTACGGCGTCGAGACCCGCATCGCCCGCATCCGCAGCGGCGAGTTCCTCCGCCGCGGCTCCCACGTGGACCTCTCGGCCCTCGGCGTCACCCGCGTCATCGATCCCGAGCACGTGATGACGCGGATCATCGAGCAGATCGCCCTGGTCCCCGAGGCCGTGGAGGTCTTCAGCTACCACGACGGCCAGGTGCTCATCGTCCGGCACATCATCAAGGAGGACATGCCCATCCTGGGCCGGCCCCTGAGCGAGCTGCTTCCCCGGGCCACGCCCCACCAGTTCCTGGCCGTGGCCCTCCGGCGCGACGGCACCGACCGGATCCCCGTCGGCGAGGACGTGCCCCGGCCCGGCGACGACTTCACGACCATCTTCCCCCGCGAGGCCCTGCCCGATTACCTGGAGTTGCTCGGCCTGGCGGGCCGCAAGGTACGCAAGGCCGTCGTCGCCGGCAACGGCCGCACGGCCATCCAGCTCTGCGAGCACTTCTCCCGCTGGGTGGACGAGGTGATCCTCGTGGACCGCGACGCCGAGCACGGGCGCGAGGCCGCCGAGTCCCTCGACGGCGTCGAGGTGATCCACGGCGATCCCACGGAACAGGACGTGCTGCGCGAGGTGAACACGGGCAAGGCCGACCTCTTCGTGGGTGCCGGACGGGAGACCTCGCGCAACGTCATGAGCGCGCTGCTGGCCAAGTCCGAGGGCGCGGGAAAGGTCATCGCCGTCTCCTTCGAGCCGCACAGCAACCGCCTGTTCCGGGACATCGGCGTGGACCATGTCGTCAGCCCCCGCCGGGCCATGGCCCAGGAGATCATGGACGTGATCCACCGCGGCCGCCTCTCGGTGGAGCTGCAGCTGCGCGGCATGAACCTCGAGTCGCTGGAGATCAAGGCGGGCGAGGGCAGCAAGATCACCCGGGCGCCTCTGCACGAGGTCTGGCAGCCCTTGAAGCAGCAGGCCATCGCCGGCGCCGTCTTCCGCGGCGGGCACACGCTGATCCCGCGGGGCAACACCGTCATCGAGCCCGGGGACGACGTCATCGTCGTCACCCAGCCCAAGATGGTCTCCCGCATCCAAAGCCTCTTCCGGGAACACTGAGGTGAACTTCGCGGCCGTCATCTACGCCATCGGGCGCCTGCTCCAGATCACCGGCGTGGCGATGGTGGTGCCCCTGGCCATCTCCCTCTGGGACGAGCGGAACCTCCACCGGCAGCCCCTGCTGGAGCGCCCGGAGACCCTCGCCTTCCTGGTGGCCGTGCTCTTCGCCTGGCTGGCGGGAACCGTGCTGGCCGTGATCTTCCGCCGCGGCCGCGAGGCCCAGGGCGTGCGCGAGGGCTTCGCCATCGTCACCCTGGGATGGGTCGTGCTGGCCCTCATCGGCGCCGTGCCCTTCCTCGTCTGGTTCCTGGAGCAGCGGCAGGTGGCGGGCCCCGCGGGCGTCGGCCTGGCCTTCACGGACGCCTACTTCGAGATCATGAGCGGCTTCACCAACACGGGGGCGACCATCCTGCGGGACATCGAGTCCGTTCCCCGCGGCCTGCTCTTCTGGCGCAGCCTCACCCACTGGCTGGGCGGCATGGGCATCATCACCCTGGCCCTGGCCATCTTCCCGGCCATGGGCGTCGGCGGCTACCAGATGTTCCGCGGCGAGGTGCCCGGCCCCAGCGTCGACCGGCTGCGCCCCCGCCTCACCGAGACGGCCAAGATCCTCTGGGGCGTCTACGTGCTGCTGTCGGGGGCCGAGACCGGGCTGCTGATGCTGGGCGGCATGAGTCTCTTCGACGCCCTCTGCCACACCTTCGGCACCATGGGCGCGGGCGGCTTCTCCACCCGCAACGCGTCCATCGGCGCCTACGGCAGCGCGTACATCGACTGGGTGGTCATTGTCTTCATGTTCCTGGCGGGGACCAACTTCCTGCTTCACTACCGCGTGCTGTTCAAGCGGGACTGGCTCTCGGTGCGGACCAACCGCGAGTTCCACTTCTACCTGGGCACGGTGGTCCTGGTGACCCTCCTGTGCACCGTGCTGCTGCGGGCCGGCGGCCTGCCGGCGCCGGAGGAGTCGGCCCGCCACTACCAGTTCGCGCCGCGCTCGCCCGAGGCCCACGCCGCCCACGTGGCGGCCGAGGCGGACAAGGTGTCCGGCGTCGCGGGGGCCTTGCGCCAGGCCGCATTCCAGACGGTGGCCATCGTCACCTCCACGGGCTTCGGCACGGCCGACTTCGACGTCTGGCCGCGGGCCTGCGGCATCGTCCTGGTGGTGATGATGTTCTGGGGCGGCTGCGCCGGCTCCACGAGCGGGGGCGTCAAGATGATCCGCATCCTGGTGGTGCTGAAGACCGGCTGGCGGGAGCTGAAGAGGATGGTGCGGCCGCGGCTCATCTCGCCCCTCAAGGTCCGCCGCGCGCCCGTGGACGAGAGGATGGTCGCCAGCATCGGCGGCTTCTTCATCCTCTATGTCAGCCTGTTCGTGATCTGCTCGGTGCTGATGAGCTTCTTCGTGCCCGACCTGACGACGGCCACGTCCGCGGTGGCCGCCACCATCGGGAACATCGGCCCGGGGTTGTCGGGGGTGGGCTCGACCCAGACCTACGCCTGGATCTCCGCGCCGGGCAAGTGGGTCCTCGTCCTGTGCATGCTGCTGGGCCGCCTGGAGATCTTCACCGTCCTGGTGGTCCTGCGCCCCTCCTTCTGGCGCCGCTGATGCGCGCCGGCCGGCCGCGGCCGGACTGGGCGCCGCGGGGCGCCGCCCCTGCCGGCTGTCGGCCGGCGCGGGCTCAGTCGGCCACCTCCTCCTCGGCGGGCTCGGCGGGGGCCGCCGGCGCCTCCGGCACGGTGCGCCCCGGCACGAAGCGGCCGTCGCCCGGCGCGCCGTGCAGCTGTCCCCCCTCGACGACGCGCTTGCCGCGCAGGTAGACCGAGCGGATCTCGCCGCGCACCTCGAAGTCCTCGAAGGGACACCAGTCGGCGGCGCCGTGGAGGTCCGCCGTCCGCAGGCGGCGGATGGGATTGGGGTCGAAGACGAGGAAGTCCGCGTCGGCGCCCTTGCGCAGCGCGCCCTTGGCCGGCACCAGGCCGAAGAGCCGCGCCGGATTCTCCGCCAGGATGCGGGCCAGCAGGAGCAGGCTGGCGTTGCTGCGCGGCGTCAAGCCCCCGTCGCCCAGGGCCACCAGGCGGCTGAAGGTGAGCAGGAAGAGGGTCTCCACGCCGGGCATCCCGCCGGGCGTGCGCGTGAAGTCGCCGCCGGCGGCGCCCTTCTGCGCGCGGGAGAAGGGGGCGTGATCGGTGGCCAGCACGTCGATCTCGCCCTCGGTGACGGCGGCCGTCAGGGCGTGGCGGTCCGCCGCCGTGCGCAGGGGCGGATGGACCACGTACAGGTGGCCATCCTCTCCCTCGTAGCGCTCGCGGTCCAGCAGCAGGTACTGGGGACAGGTCTCGGCGTGGATGGTCCAGCCCTCGCCGCGGAAGCGGCGGATGACCTCCAGGCCGCGGGCCGTGCTGAGGTGCACCACGTAGAGGGGGCAGTCCGCCAGCCGGCAGAGCGTCGCCACGCGGTGGACGGCCTCGGCCTCCACCAGGTCGGGCCGACTCGCCTCGTGGAAGCGCGCCGCCGTGTTCCCGGCCGCCTTGGCGCGCTCGCGCAGGAAGGCCGCCGCTTCCCCGTTCTCGCAGTGGGCCATCAGGAGGCCTCCGGCCTCGCCGACGGCGTCGGCCAGGCGCAGGATCTCCGCGTCGCCGAGCTGCATGCCGGCCTCGCCGTAGGCCGTGAAGACCTTGAAGCTCGTCGCGCCTCGCTTCACCAGGGTCGGCACGCGGTCGAGCGCCGCCTGCGAGAAGGAGGTGACGTTGACGTGCAGGCCCACGTCCACGTGGGCCTTGCCCTCGATGCCGGCGCGGCGCCGCTCGAAGCTGGCCACCAGGTCCTCGCCCGGCTCCTGCACGGTGAAGTCGATGACCGTCGTCACCCCGCCGAAGACCGCCGAGCGCGTGCCGGTCTCCACGCCGTCCACGGAGAAGAAGTCCTTGGACGGCACGCCCAGGTGCACGTGGGCGTCCACGACGCCTGGGAAGACGATCCGCCCCGTGGCGTCGATCTCCTCCTTGCCGGCGCCGAGGCCCTGGCCGATCTCGGCGATGGTCTCGCCGCGCACCGCCAGGTCCCCCATGACCACGCCGTCGGGGGTGACGATGCGTCCGGACCGGACTACGAGGTCGTACATCCTTGCTCCTTCGTTCGCTAGCCGCCGTTCGCGCCGCCCGGGGGCGGCGTCCGCCGCCGGAAGGCCACGAGCTCGGCGACGACGGCCAGCCCGATCTCCTCGGGGGTCTGGGCGCCGATGGACAGGCCCACGGGGCTGTGGAAGCGCCCCAGCAGCCCGTCCACGGGCGCGTTGCGCTGGCGGAGCTCCGCCAGCAGGGCGTCGATCTTATGGCGGCTGCCCAGCATGCCGATGTAGCCCGCCTCCGTGCGACAGGCCCAGTCCAGGGCCTCCAGGTCGAGGCCGTGGGCCCGGTTCGCCAGGAGCACCGCGTCGCGGGGCGTCGGCGGCGGCCACTCGTCTGCGGTCCGCGCCGAACCGACGAGGCGGCCGGCGGCGAAGGGAAAGCGCTCCTCGCTGGCGAACTCGGCCCGGTCGTCCAGGACGAAGACGGCAAAGCCCACCGCGTGGGCGAAGCTGGCCGCGGACCGCCCCACGTGGCCCCCGCCCATGACCAGCAGGCGGGGGGACCGCAGGCCCGGGTCCGCCAGGAGCTCCGCCAGTCGGGACCGCGCCGCCTCCGCAGGCGCGAAGTACTCGGCCTCCAGCTCCACGCTGCCGCCGCAGAGCATGCCCTCGTCCGCGTCGGCGTCCAGGCGCCGGCGCCGGGGCGCCGCGGGCGCGTCCCGGAAGGCCTCGCGAGCCATGTCGGCGGCGGCGCCGTCGATGCGGCCTCCGCCCAGGGTGCCCACCCGCCGCCCGCCCGACAGGAAGGCGGCGCGGGGATGGTCCTTGCGGGGCACCGAGCCGCGGTGGGCCGTCACGCTGACGAGCACGCCGGTCCGCCCCTCTTCCAGCTCCCGCAGGAGCGTCTCCAGCACTGCAAGACTCACGCCGGACCTCCATCGCCGCCCGGCCGGGGACTCCCGCCGCCGCGCAGGGCGACCCCCGCGTCGGCGGCGCCGGGAGCGCCGGCGGGACCGGCCCGCCCCAGGGCCTCCAGGAGGGCCGTCAGGACGCCCGCCGCCACGGCCCGCCCCTTGTCCGAGACGCGGGCCGGGTCCACGGCCTCGCCGCGCGGGTCCACGTCGGCCGCCTTGATCCCGGCCGGCACGATCGTCCCGTCGGCGAGCAGTCCGCGCAGGCGGCCGGCGATCCGGGCCCGGACCTCGCCGGCCACGCGGCCGCCGTCCTCCACCACCGCCAGCAGGGCCTGCGCCGCCACGAGGTCGCCGATGCGGGCGCGGGCGCGAAAGATCCCGGCGGCCGGCGTCCGGCAGACCCGGCGGGCGCTCTCGCCGCCCAGCACGCCGGGTTCGCCCGTGTTGGGCGCGGCCTCGCCGTCGGTGATGATCCGGCCCAGGTCGTGGCCCCGCTGCGTCTCCACCACGGCGTCCACGTGCTCCCCGGCGCGGATGCCCGGGCCCAGGGCCAGGGTCAGGGGCGCGCGGCCGCGCTGCACGCCGTCGGCGCGCTTGAGCATGCGCGCGTCCAGGACGGCGAAGCAGGGCAGGGCCGCCAGGAGTTCCAGTCCGGCGTCCACGCAGAGGGCGATCCGCCCCTCGCGCCAGGCCTCGCGGATGTCCGCCGCGCGCCCGGCCGGGTCGGCAGCCGGCGCCGCATCGCCCGCCGCGTCGCCCGCGGCCGCGTCGACGCCGGCGGAGCCGCAGATCCGGGCCGTCACGCCCTCGACGGTCCAGGCGCCGTGGCGGACGGCCTCGCCGAAGGCCACCAGGCGGCGCACGGCCAAAGGCTGGGGCAGGTCCGTCATGACGAGGGGAAAGCCCGCCCGGTGGAGGTGGAGGGCGACCGCGCTGGCCAGCTCGCCGGCGCCGCGGACGAGGACGGGATGGCGCTCAAACAGCATCGTCCTCGCAGTCCTCCTCGAGAGCGGCCTCCACGGCCGCGGCCGCTGCGGGTTCGTCGAGATCCAGTATGACCCCGGCATCGGCCGCCTCCAAGTGAAAAGGCCCCCAGGCCGGGAGCAGGTCGCGGGGGCCGTGATCGCCCTCGAGCACGGCCAGGGCCTCGAAGGTGGCGCGCGGCAGCAGGACGGGATGGCCGGGCCGGCCGCCGTGGGCCGGGCGCAGGACGCGGCCGGGCCGGCGCGCCGCCTCGTCCAGCAGGGCCGCGACGGTGGCGCCGCGCAGGGCGGGCATGTCCCCCAGGGCCAGCAGGAGGCTGTCGGCGTCGGGGCTCAGGGCGGCGAGGCCGGCGCGCAGGCTGGCGCTCCGGCCGCGGGCGGCGTCCTCGCAGAAGACGGGGCGGAAGCCGCGCGCACGGGCGAGGGCCGCCGCCTCGCCGCCGGCGTCGCGGGCCGCGGGGCCGAGGACCACGATCCGCTCGCGCAGGCGGGCCCGGGCGAAGACGGCCAGGGTCCGGTCCAGCAGGGGTCGCCCCCGCAGGGGGAACAGGCGCTTGTCGCCGCCGAAGCGCTCGCCGCCCCCGGCCGCCAGGACCACCAGGGAGCAGTGCGGGCCGGGCGGATCGACGCGGCGGAAGCGGCCCTCGCGGGCCGAGCCCGTCAGCACCGGCCCCGCCCAGCGGCGGGCCAGGGCCGCGGCCAGGTCCGCCGCCGCCCGCGGGAAGGCGTCGGCCTGGTTGACGAGCCAGCGCAGGGGCAGGCCCGGCGCCTTGTCCAGGTAGCCGCCGGGCGCCAGCAGCAGGTCCGCGACCGCCTCGGCGTCGAGCCGCACATCCGGCGCCGGGCCGGGCGGCGCCGGGGGGGCGAGCGGCCGGTCGAAGCGGTGGAGGACCTCGCGGACGGGCCGGTCCAGGGCGGCGGCGCCCGCCACCATCAGCACGAGGTCGGCGCCGGGCGGCGCCGGGGGATCGTCGGGCAGGTGGCGCTTGAGGGGCAGGCCGCCGGCCCCGTCGCCCTCCAGGAGGACGACGTCGGCCGCCGCGCGCAGTGCCGCCAGGTCGGGGGCCGGATCGCCGTGGACCTTCCCCGATTCGCCGAGGCGCGCGCCCAGCAGGACCACGCGCCCGCGCCCGAAGGCCGCCGGCAGGGCGGCGGGATCGAGCACCGTCTCCACGCCGGGGAAGGGCAGCACCTGGGTCGTCGTGGTCAGGAGCACGCGGGGATGGCGCGCGGCCAGCTCCCGGGCCAGGGTTGCCAGGAGGCTCGTCTTGCCGCCGCTGCCCAGGACGGCGACGGCCGCGCCGCGGAGCGCGTCCGGCGGCGCGCCCAGGAGGGTCGCGAGGCCGCCCACCTCAGGAAAGCTGCCGGACGATCATGATGACGAGGAATATGGGCCACAGGAGCGCGACGAGCGGGAACAGGGCCCAGGGGCTCATGGCCGCGTCCTGGGGATTGGTGGCCGTCGATGTCTGGGTCTCGGAGGGGCCCAGGAACAGGATGGCCACCACCATGCCGACGACCATGTAGGCGACGAACAGGATCCAGGCCGTTCGCACGCTGATCCGCGATTTCTTCTTCTTGCGACTCACGGGTGACCTCCGCGCCCGACGGGGCCGCCCCGCGCGACGCCGCGCGGGACCACGGAGAGTCTACACCCCGGGATCGCGACCGGGCAAGACGGGGAAGGGCGCCACGGGACGGCGGGCCGGTGCGGGCGCTGCCGGGATGGGGCGGCCGGATCGGGCGCGGCGCGCCCCGGGACCCGTCGCGGTCGGTCAGCGCCCGCGGCGGACGCGGCCGAAGCCCGTGCTGATGTCCGAGTCGTCGTAGCGCGTCCGCTTGAAGCTGACGTCTCCGAAACCCGTGCTGCCCGAGACGAAGCCGAAGGTGCAGTCCAGGAAGTGGATGCTGCCGAAGCCCGAGGAGACGGCGAGTTCCTCCACCTCGGCCTCGTGGATCTTGATGCCGCCCATGCCCGTTTCCAGCTCGACATCCTCCAGCCCCTCGGCCGGACCGAGGCGGATGTCGCCCTTGCCCGTGGCGGCGTCGATGCTCCGGTAGCCGCCGATGTCCTGGATGGTGATGTCCCCGAGGCCCGTCTCGACGTCGATCTCGCGGCCGCGGGCCATGTCGACCAGATCCACGTCGCCGCAGCCGGTCTCGATCTCCAGGTCGATGCCGGCGGGGATGGTGCCGAAGACCCTGCCGATGACGCAGGGCTCGCGGCCCCGGCTGTGCATGACGATCTCGCCATCCTCGATGGCCACCTCGACATCGTCGGGGTAGCGTTCCCAGATCTCGACCTCGAGGCGCGCCCGGTCGCCGTCGACGCCGTGCAGCTCGATGTCGCCCACGGCGCTCTCGATGGCGAGGCGCTCGTCCAGCCTCGCCTCCAGCTCGACGACGCGCTTGTGCTTGAGCTTGACGCCGTCCACGCGGACGCCGTGGTCGCACAGGTTCTGGACGGTGCGGGAGCCGGCCGTCGTTCCCAGGATCAGGACGGCCAGCACCGGAAGGAGCAGGAGTCGTTTCATGCGGTCACCTCGCGGTCAATGTGTTCTCCGGCCACGCCCGGTCTACGGCTCCTGCCGGACGAGGTTACGGGGCCCGGGCGGCGCGGCGGCCGCTTCGCCTTGCGCGCCGCGCGGAGCGGCGCTAAGCTCGTCCCGCGAAAGGAGCCCCCGTGACCGATCCCCGCTCCGGCCGCGGGCCGGGCGTGTCCCTGGAGCGCGTGGACGGGCCCGCCAAGCTGTCGGGCCGCTGCCGCTATCTCCCGGACCTGCGCGTGCCGGGGATGCTGTACGCCTGCCAGGTGACCAGCCCCCATGCTCACGCCCGCATCCTCGGCATCGACGCCGGCGCCGCCCGCGCCCGGCCGGGAGTCCATGCCGTCCTCACGGCGGCCGACGTGCCGGGGGAGAACCGCATCGGCGCCGTCATCGACGACGGCCAGCCCCTGCTGGCCGAGGGCAGCGCTCGCTACGCGGGCGAGTGCCTGGCGGTGGTGGCCGCCGAGACCGAGGCGCTGGCGCGCGAGGCCGCGGCCCTCGTCGCGGCGCGGCTCGAACCCCTGCCGGCCCTCCTGGACCTGGAGGCCGCCATGGCGGCGGCGGACGCCGGCATCAACGCGCGCGGCCCCGTGGCCGCCGAGGCGCGCGTGACCAAGGGCGACGCGGCGCGCGCCCTGGCCGGCGCGGACGCGGTCGTCGAAGGCACCTTCCGCACCGCCCCCCAGGAGCACTTCTACCTCGAGCCCCAGGGGGCCCTGGCGCGGCCGGAGGCCGACGGGGGCGTGACCGTCCTCGGCTCCCTGCAGTGCCCCTTCTACGTGCAGACGGCCGTGGCCCGCACCGCGGGCCTGCCCCTGAGCAAGGTGCGCGTGATCCAGACCCCCACGGGCGGCGCCTTCGGCGGCAAGGAGGACCTGCCCAACGAGATCTGCGGCCGCGCCGCCCTGCTGGCCCTGGCCACGGGGCGGCCCGTGCGCCTGGTCCTCGAGCGGCGCGAGGACCTGGCGGCCACCAGCAAGCGCCATCCCTTCCTGATCCACGGCCGGCTGGGCGCCACGCGCGACGGCCGCCTGCTGGCCCTGGACCTGCGGCAGGACGCCGAGGCCGGCGCCTGGGCCAGCCTCTCGGCGCCGGTGATGTACCGCGCCGCCGTGCAGGGGGCGGGCCCCTACGAGATCCCCCACGTGCGCGTCGAGACGCGCGCCTGGTACACGCACCACCCGCCCAACGGCGCCTTCCGCGGCTTCGGCGGCCCCCAGGCCGCCTTCGCCCACGAGCGCCTCGTGGACATGATGGCCGGCGCGCTGGACATGGATCCCGTGGAGCTGCGTCGCCGCAACCTGCTGCGCCCCGGCGGCCGCACCGCCACGGGGCACCGCGTCGAGGAGGGCGTGGGCGCCCTGGAGACCCTGGAGCGCTGCGCCGCGGCCGCCCGCGCCGGCGAGGACGCGGTGGCGCCGCCCACGGCGGACGCGAACCGCTGGCTGCTGGCCACGGGCTACGCGTCGGTCGTCTACGGCAACTGCCTGGGCAAGGCCGGCTGGCACCTGGACGGCGCTGGCGCCTACCTCCAGGTGCACCGGGACGGCTCCGTGTCCTGCGCCGTGGGGCTCATCGAGATGGGGCAGGGCGCCGAGACGGTCATCACGCAGTTCGTGGCCGAGGCCCTGGGCGTGCCGCCCGAACGCGTGCACCTGCTGCCCGTGGACACGGCCCTGGTGCCCGACTGCGGCCCAACCGTGGCCAGCCGCAACGTGATCATGAGCGGCAACGCCATCCTCGACGCCGGCCGCCGCCTGCGCGGGCGCCTGGCGGCGCTGGCCGCCGAGCGGCTGGGGGGCGAGGCGGCGGACATCCGCTTCGCGGCGGGCCGGGTGGCGGGCCCCCGCGGGGAGATGGCCTTCGACGAGCTGGCCGACGAGGCCTGGCGGCGCAACCTGAACCTGGCGGCCGAGGGCTGGTGGCACGTGCCGCCCCTGGACTTCGACGTCGCGACGGGCCGCGGCGAGGCCTACTTCGCCTACTCCTTCGCCACCCAGGCCGCCCGCGTGGCCGTGGACCGGCTCACCGGCCAGGTGCGTCTGCTCAAGGTCTGGGCCGCCCACGACGTGGGGCGCGCCGTCAACCCGGCCGGGATCGAGGCGCAGGTGGAGGGCGGCGTGGCGCAGGGCCTGGGCCTGGCCGTCACCGAGCGCCTGGTGCGCGCGGACGGGCGCACGCTCACCGACAACCTGTCCACCTACACCATCCCCACCAGCGTCGAGGCGCCTGATGTGGAGACCCTCGTGGTCGAGGCCCCGCACCCCCTGGGTCCCGGCGGAGCCAAGAGCCTGGGGGAGCCGGCCCTCATCCCCACCGCCGCGGCCATCGCCAACGCCGTGAGCCGCGCGGTGGGCGCGCCCGTGGACGCCCTCCCCATGGATCCGGAGCGCGTCCTCGCCCTCGTCGAACAGGGACACCATGGCCAGGACCCTCTTTTCTGACGCCGTCGTCCACCGTCCCCTCTCCGGCGAGCCGCCCCTGGCGCCCGGCTGGATCATGGTGGATGGCGAGCGCGTGCTGGCCGTCGGCGCAGGCGACGCGCCGGCGGCCGACGAGACCGTGGACCTGGCGGGCGCCGAGGTCTGGCCGGGCCTGGTCAACGCGCACACCCATCTCTACAGCGCCCTCGCCGGGCGCCTGCCCTGGCCCGCGGCGCGGCCGACCGGACTGCCGCGCATCCTCGAGGAGATCTGGTGGCGCCTGGACCGCGCCCTGGACGCGCGCAGCATCCGGATCAGCGCGCGGCTGGGCCTGGTGGAGGCCCTGCGCCACGGCACGACCACGGTCATCGACCATCACAGCAGCCCTCTGGCCACGCCCAGCAGCCTGGACCTCATCGCCCGCGAGGCCGCGGCCCTGGGCGTCAAGGTGGGCCTGGCCTTCGAGGTGAGCGACCGCAACGGCGAGCTGCCCTTCCAGCTCGGCCTCGACGAAAACCTGCGCGCCCTGTTCGCCTACGCCGCGCACCCGTCCCTGCGCGCGCTCTGCGGCCTGCACGCCAGCTTCACCCTCTCGGAGGACAGCCTCGAGCGAATCGCCGACCTGGTCCCCTTCGAAACACCCTTCCACCTGCACTGCGCCGAGGCCGAGGAGGACCTCGCCCACGCCCGCTCGCTGGGCTACGAGAGCGTCGTGGACCGGCTCGCGGCGCAGGGCATCCTGCGCCCGGGCACCCTGCTGGCCCACTGCGTCCACCTGGGGCCGGGGGACGCGGAGCTCATCGCCGAAACCGGCGCCTACGCGGTCCACTGCCCCCAGTCCAACGCCCACAACCGCGTGGGCACGGCCGACGTCATGGCCATGCTGGGAGCCGGCGTCCGCGTGGGGCTGGGCACGGACGGCTTCGCGAGCGGCATGCTCACGGAGGCGCGGTTCGCCCGGGACCTGGGCGCGGAGCGCGGCACCCTCCTGCCCCGGCAGGCGAGCGAGCTGCTCCTCGCCGGCGGCGCGGCCATCGCCTCCTCGGTCTTCGGGCGACCCCTGGGCCGGCTCGAGGCCGGCGAGGACGCCGACTTCATCGTCCTCGCCCCCGGCGAGGGGGGGCTCGGCCCTCACCGGCGGATCCGCCGCGTGGTGAGCCGGGGCCGCACCGTCTGCCTGGACGGCGAGCTGCCCGGCGTGGACCTCGCCGCCCTCCACGCCGAGGCCGACGCCGGGGCCGCGCGCCTGTGGGAGTGCATCCAGGCCCTGTGATCGCGACGGCATCGTAAAAAGGTTGCGAAACCGATTCCGAGGCCCTTCCCGTCACGCAGATATTCCGGTAAAATTTACATACCTGTAACGACTACCCTCGTCCCTACGGGGCGCGGAGCCGTGGGGTTCCGCGCCGGTCTGGAGGCATGGTTCCAACGCACGCACAGAACTTTAAGAGGGGGAACATGAGACGAGCAAAGAGGAACGGCCCGCGGGCGCTGCTGGCCTGCCTGGCCCTGAGCGCCGCGCTGGCCCTTCCAGCAGCCGCCGACTGGGGTCCGGACATGCCCTACAAGTGGGTCCAGCACCCCGACCTGTCCCCGATGGGCATCGACGTCGACGCCACCGAACCCTATCTCCTGGCCGACGACTTCGAGTGCACCCTGCCGGGGCCCATCATCGAGTTCCACGTGTGGGGCTCCTGGCTCGACGACTACCTGCCCGGGGGCGACCCGCACAACGTCATCTTCACCCTGAGCATCCACAAGGACATTCCCGCCGACGAGAGCCCCACCGGCTACAGCATGCCCGGCGAGGTCCTGTGGGTGCGCACCTTCCAGCCCGGCGAGTTCGTCGCCATGATCTGGGAAGAGGGGATCAACGAGGGCTGGATGATGCCGCCCGAGCAGTACTGGTTCCCGGCGGATCACATCTGCTGGCTCTACAACTTCTACATCGATCCCACGGAGGCCTTCGTCCAGCAGGGCTCGCCCGACGAGCCCGTCATCTACTGGCTGGACGTGCAGGCGCGGCCCTTCGATCCGGGGGCCCGCTTCGGCTGGAAGACCTCCCTGGACCACTGGAACGACGACGCCGTCTGGGGCGAGGGCATCGAGCCCTACGTGGGCCCCTGGGGCGAGCTGATCTACCCGCCCGGCCACGAAATGATGGGCCAGTCCATCGACCTGGCCTTCGTGGTGACGGGCGAGGAGGGCCCCTCGGACTGGGGCGACGCGCCCGACCCCACCTACCCGACCCTGGCCGCGAGCAACGGCGCGTACCACTGGATCGTACCGGGCTATTACCTGGGCGCCGGCATCGACCAGGATCTTGACGGCCAGCCGGATCCCAACGCCCTGGGCGACGACAACGACGGCAACGACGACGAGGACGGCGTCGTCTTCCTGACGCCGCTCATCGCCGGCCAGAACGCCACCATGGACGTGACGGCCTCGGCCCAGGGCTTCCTGGACGCCTGGCTCGATGCGGACGCCAACGGCGACTGGAGCGAGGCCTACGACCACATCTTGCTCGCCTACCCGCTGAACCCGGGCGTCAACACCATCACCTTCACCGTGCCGACCTCTCCCGCGGGCACGATGAACATGATCACCTTCATGCGCTTCCGCTTCAGCAGCGCCGGCAACCTGGCCTTCGATGGACAGTCCGCCGACGGCGAGGTGGAGGACTACGAGGTGTTCGTCGAGTCGCCTGAGGCATTCGACTTCGGCGACGCGCCCGATCCCACGTACCCGACGCTGCTCGCCAGCAACGGCGCGCACCACGTCATCGTGCAGGGCTTCCACCTGGGCGCCGCCATCGACGGGGAGCCCGACGGGCAGCCGCACCCCTACGCCTGGGGCGATGACAACAACGGCATCGACGACGAGGACGGCCTCACCTTCCTGGCGCCCTTCATCCTGGGCCAGCCCACGAGCATCGACGTGATTGCCTCGGCGGGCGGACTTCTGGACCTCTACCTGGACGTGGACGCCAACGGCGACTGGTTCGACAGCTACGACCAGGTCCTCGTGGCCTACCCGCTGAACCCGGGCTCCAACGTGATCTACTTCATGGTGCCGCCGTCCCCGGGCAGCCCGTCCGACTACACGAGCTACCTGCGCCTGCGCTTCAGCAGCATCGGCGGCCTGCCCTGCGACGGGCCGGCGCCCGACGGCGAGGTGGAGGACTACGAGCTCGAGCTCCAGCAGCCCGAGGACAGCGACTGGGGCGACGCGCCCGATCCCACCTACCCGACCATGTCCTGGAACAACGGCGCCCGCCACTTCGTGGTGCCGGGCTTCTACCTGGGCGCCGGCGTCGACACGGAGCACGACGGGCAGCCGCTGCCCAACGCCATGGGCGACGACAACGACGGCAACGATGACGAGGACGGCGTCGTCTTCCTGACGCCGCTCATCGCCGGCCAGAGCGCCACCATGGACGTGACGGCCTCGGTCCCCGGACTCCTGGACGCCTGGCTCGACGCGGACGATGACGGCGACTGGAACGAGGCCTACGACCAGGTCCTCTTCGCCTACCCGCTGAACCCGGGCGTGAACACCATCGTCTTCATGGTGCCGGCATCCCCCACGGGCATGGTGAACATGGCCACCATCATGCGCTTCCGCTTCAGCAGCGTGGGCGGCCTGAGCTTCGACGGGCCGGCGCCCGACGGCGAGGTGGAGGACCACGAGGTGTTCATCGAGGAGCCGACCGAGGAGTTCGACTGGGGCGACGCGCCCGATCCCACGTATCCGACCTACGCCGTCAACAACGGCGCCGTGCACCGCATCCTCCAGGGCTACTTCCTGGGGGCCAGCGTCGATCCCGAGCCGAACGGGCAGCCGGACGGCAGCGCCACGGGTGACGACAACGACGGCAACGACGACGAGGACGGCGTGCTCTTCGGCACGGCGTGGATCCCCGGCCAGCCGACATCCATCAGCGTCACGGCCACGGCGCCGGGCGTGCTCAACATCTGGGTGGACTGGTATTACAACGGCGACTGGAACGACGCCGGTGACCACATCATCGTCGATCTGCCCGTCGCCGCCGGGCCCAACGGCGTCAGCTTCACCGTGCCCGCCGGAACCACGCCCAACATCGACACCTTCATGCGCGTGCGCTTCAGCACGCTGTCCGGCCTGAACTACGACGGCATGGCGCCCGACGGCGAGGTGGAGGACTACAAGGTCCACATCGACGAGCCGGCCGTGGAATGGAAGTGGGAGCAGGAGCCGGACCTGAGCATCTTCGGCATCGACGTGGACTGCACGGAGCCCTGGATCCTGGCCGACGACTTCCCCTGCACGGCGACGGGGCCCATCACCACGATCGACGTCTTCGGCTCCTGGCTGTTCGACGAGCTGCCGGACGGCGTTCCGTTCGCGGTGGAGTTCACGCTGAGCTTCCACGAGGACATCCCGGCGGCGCTGAACCCCGACGGCTACAGCATGCCGGGCCACGTCCTCTGGCTCCAGCACTTCCCGGCGGGCGCCTTCGAGGTCGAGCCCGTCGCACAGGGCATCGAGGAGGGCTGGCTGACCCCGCCGGCGGACTACATGTTCCCCGCCGACTGGACCTGCTGGCGCTACCGCTTCCAGTTGCAGGGGATCGAGGAGCTCTTCTACCAGCTCGGCACGCCCGACCACCCGGTCGTCTACTGGCTGGACGTCCAGGCGCGGCCGCTGGCGCCCGGCGTCCGCTTCGGCTGGAAGACGTCCATGATGCACTGGAACGACGACGCGGTCTGGGCCATGGGCGCCGAGCCCTACCCGGGCCCCTGGGACGAGCTCATCTACCCGCCCGGCCACGAGTGGCAGGGCGAGTCCATCGACCTGGCGTACCGCCTGTTCGGCCCGCCCTACGCGGTGGACCTGGACTTCGGCGACGCGCCCGATCCCACGTACCCGACGCTCCTCGCCCACAACGGCGCGCGGCACCGCATCGTGCCGGGCGTGTTCATGGGCCCGAGCACGGGTGTGCCCGGCATCGACGCCGAGCCCGACGGCCAGCCCGACCCGAACGCCATGGGCGACGACCTGAACGGCATCGACGACGAGAACGGCGTCACCTTCATGAGCGTCATCTCGCCGGGCGGCAGCTGCGTGGTCAACGTCGAGGTCTCCGTGAACGGCTACCTCTGGCTGTGGATCGACATGGCCGGCGATGGCAGCTTCGCCGAGCCGGGCGACCGGATGTTCGGCCAGCTCAACCTCACGGCCGGCCTCCATTCCATCGGCTTCCCCGTTCCGGAGACGGGTGTCATGGCGCACCCGAGCTTCGCGCGCTTCCGCTTCTGCACCTTGCCGCTGATGATGCTCGGGCCCGACGGCCCCGCCCCGGACGGCGAGGTGGAGGATCACTCGGTCTGGATCGAGGACGACCTGACGGGCGTGGACGACCTGACGCCCGAGAGCTTCGGCCTCCACCAGAACTCGCCCAATCCCTTCAACCCGAAGACCACGCTGCGCTACGACGTCCCCGCCGGCGGCGGCGACGTGCAGATCGAGGTCTTCGACGTCTCCGGGCGGCTGGTCCGGGTGCTGCTGGACGGCTTCCAGCCCGCTGGCAGCCACGCCGTCGCCTGGGACGGCCGCGACGTGTCCGGACGCATCCAGCCCTCGGGCGTCTACTTCGCCCGCTTGCGGGCCCCGGACACCGTGCAGATCCGCCGCATGGTGCTGCTTCAGTAAGCGCGCAGCGCAGCGGCGCCGCGCCGCCGCGCGGCCGAACACGAAGCCCCCGGCCACCCGGCCGGGGGCTTTTCATGATCACGATCGCCGCACGGGCCTAGGACGACCGCGTATCGTCGCAGAGGCTGTCGAGGGCCAGCTCGAGGACGGTGGCGCGCTTTTCCAGAAGCTGCAGCTCCCGGGGCGGCGGCGGATTGTCCAGGTTGTCGAGGTGACGGTCCAGGAAGCCATCGATGTCGGCCAGGCTGCGCTCTACCGCGAGGACGGGCACCGAGTCCAGACCGAGGTCCCAGCAGAGGGCGACCGCCTCGAGAAGGCCGGCGCGGTCCTCGCCCAGGTAGGCGCGGCCGCACTGGCGGGCGCGGATGCAGATCGCCTGCTTCTGCTCCAGGCTCGGGTCGAGGCTCGTGAGCAGCCAGACCAGCTGCTTCAGGTTGGTGAGCCGGCGGATCTCGCCGCGGCGCGGATCCCTGCGCAAAAGCTCGCACAGGCGGGCGCCGAGCTGCCGGCGCCGAGAGTCGTCTCCCCCGTCGCGGGTGCCGTCCATGTTCCTCCTCGAAATACAGTGCGCACCGGACAGACCGGACCCTGGCGCAGAACATCAAAGGGAGACAGCGGAGATGGTAACTATTCGCCCAAAAAGACGAGAGCCCCCCTGGAAGGTTCCAGACCGTCGCAGGAACGGGACTGTCGCGGCTAGCCCCGGGATTCCTTCTTCAGCTCGAAGAAGAGCTTCACGGCCAGGGAGATGGAGGCCAGCTTGGAGCGCGCCGAGTCGCCGCGGCTGGTCAGGACCATGGGCGTGTCCCCGGCGATGATGACGCCGGCGCAGGTGGCCCCCGACTGGGTGGTCAGGGTCTTGTAGAGCACGTTGCCGGCGTCGATGTCGGGCATGATGAGCACGTCGGCCGTTCCCGCCACCTGGCCCGCGTACCTCTTCTCGGCGGCCGACTCGGGGTCCATGGCCACGTCGAAGGAGAGCGGGCCCTCGACGATGCAGTCGCTGCGGCCGGCGAAGTGCCTGGCGATGTGCTCGGCCTCGATGGAGCTCTCGACGCTGGGATTGACGGCCTCGATGGCCGAGATCACCGCGACCTTGGGCCGGCGCACGTTGAGCGTGCGCGCGACCTTGAGCGTGTTCTCGAGGATCTTGATGCGCTTGGCCTCGTCCGGGTAGGTGTTCACCGCCGCGTCGGAGATGAGCAGCAGCTTGCTGCGGCGCGGGATGTCCATGACCACGACGTGGCTGATCAGCTCGCCGGGCTTGAGGCGGCCCGAATCCTTGAGGAAGCGGAAGACGCCGTGGAGGATCTTCTCCGTCTTCATGCTCCCCTTCATGAGGATCTGCACGTCGCCCGCGGCCACCATCTCGACGGCCTTCTCCACGGGTTCGTCCGAATCGACGACCGCGTAATTCTTCCCGTCGATGACCAGGTCGTACTCGTAGGCGATCTCGTTGATGGCCGCGTAGTCGCCGATGAGCTGGAAGTTGGCCAGGCGGTAGCGCCCCTCCTCGTTGGCCCGCTTGGCGGCGAGGATGGCGTCCTCGTTCTCGGCGCCGACGATGCCGATGGCCGGCGCGAAGTGCTTCTCCACGGTGGCGCAGGCGGCGGCGATCAGCTCGTCCACCGTGGTGATGGGCGCCCCCTCGGCCTTGGTGATCAGCTTGCGCTCGAAGATGGTCGTGTCGATGAGGCGGTCTTCGGCCTCGCGGCGGTTCTTCAGGGTGTCGCGCTCGCGCAGGTAATCGCGCAGGCTGTCCGGCGCGTAGAGACCGCGCAGGGCGCCGGCCGCCAGGGACTCGTGCTCGACGGAGCCGGGCACGCGCACCATGGGGAAGCGGCCGGCCATGCTGGCTTCCACGCGGCCGACGATCTCCTCGGAGCGGGCCAGGCCGCCCGTGAGGGCCGCGAAGGCGACGGGCTCGCCGTCGGCGCTCAGGCGCAGGATGGACGCGGTGATCTTGCGCGCGTAGAAGTCGTGGATGAGGTCGATCTTCCGGCGCTGGGCCTCGGTGGCGCCCTGGTTGCGGAAGTGGCTCAGGGCGCGGAAGTCGTTGGTGCCGGCCAGCGACAGCAGGCCGCCGCGCTGGAGCACGATCTCCTCGAGCTGCTTGACCGTGACCTCGTCCTTCTTGAGGGCGGTCAGCAGGCGCGGCAGGTCGAGGCTGCCCGAGCGGTTGGCCGAGGGGATGCCCGAGAAGGCGTCCACCAGGGCCGCGATCTCGCCGCCGCGGTGGCGGGCCACGGACATGCCCCCGCCCAGATGGGCGGTGATGGCGCCGGTGGCCTCGGGCGCGCGGCCCAGCATGCTGGACAGCAGGCGCCAGACGGCCTTGTGGTTCAGGTAGTGGGCGCCGCTGCCGTCCAGCTTCTGGTCCACCCAGCCGGTGAGGCGCTCGACCAGCTCCATCTCGTCGGTGACGACGGCGTCGCTGGTGGTGACCAGGATCGCGTCCCGGCGGCCGGTGAGCTCGGCCAGCTTCTCGCCGATGAAGACCGACATGTTGCTGGCGTGCTGGATGCGCGCCTGGTCCAGGTCGCGCAGCATCTCGGGCACGACGCGGTAGGTGCCGCCCGGCACCGGCGCCAGGAACCCGCCGCGGCAGGCGATCGCGTCCAGGCGCGCGGCGGCCAGGCCCTGCTCCTGCATCCAGGCCATGATGCCCTCGGCGCGGACGTCGGTGCCGTCGGGGGCGTCGGGCGGCAGGTGCACCTCGGACTCGAGCCGCTTCGCCAGGCCCTCGAAGTAGGCCACCTTGGTGGAGGTGGAGCCCGGGTTGACGACGAGGATGCGCGGGGTCTCGGCCTCGGCCCGGGCCGCCACGGCTGGAGCGAGGAGGCGCCGCATGACGCCCGCAGCGCCGGCGGCGCCGCGCTCCAGGTCGGCCAATGCGCTCAGGACGCGGCCCAGCAGGCGGTTGGCCGCCGGATCGCCGGCCACCGCGAGTATCGCCGCCAGGACGGCGGCCAGCTCCGCGCCCAGATCCTCGCACCGGGCGGGGGTGAGCGAGCCGTCCAGGTCCCGCCGCACCTGGGTCAGCCAGCCCTCGCCGGTCTCCTCCAGGCGGCGGAGGGCGGCGGCCGCCTGGATGCGCGACCGGCCGACGTGGGAGGCCGCCGTGATCAGTCGCTTGCCGCTCGGCATGGCTAGTCTCCCTTCCGGTCGATCAGATCCCGGACGGACTCGGGATTGGCCACGTGGCTGAGGTCCTCGTCCTCGGTGGCCTCGCCGGTGGCGATGCGGCGCAGCAGGCGGCGCACCACCTTGCCGGTGCGCGTGCGCGGCAGCTCGCGGGCCTCGAAGACGTGCTCGGGCACCGCGAAGTCGCCCACGCGCTGGCGGATGTACTCGTCGAGCTCCTCCTCCAGGCCCTGCCCCCCCGCCTCGGAGGAGCGCCCGCCCTCCACGACGAGGAAGACGGAGATCGAGTCCCCCTGCTCGCCATGCACGCCGACGACCGCCGCCTCGGCCACGCGGGGATGGGCGGACAGCAGGGCCTCCAGCTCCGAGGTGGCCAGGGACTGCCCGGCGATCTTCACCACGTCGTCCAGGCGGCCCATGAACCAGATGAAGCCCTCCTGGTCGACGCGCGCGCCGTCGCCCGTGTGGAAGAAGCCGGGCAGGCGCTCGAAGTAGGTCTCGCGCAGGCGCTGGGGCTGCTCCCAGATGCGCTGGACCATGCCCGGCACCGTGGAGGCGAAGACGAGCTGCCCGCTCTCGTGGCTGCGGCAGGGCTGGCCGGACTCGCCGAGGACCAGGGGCTCGACGCCCGGCAGGGGCAGGCCCAGGGCGCCGGGGCGGTTCAGGTCCGCGTGGGGAAAGTCGGCGATGAGGGGCGAGCCGGCGGCCTGCTGGACCCAGAGGTTGAGGACCGAGGCCTCGTCGCCCGTCAGGGCGGCGCCCAGGCGCGACACCATCCGCGGCGAGAGCACGCCGCCCGAGGAGGCCACGCGGCAGAAGCGCCGGCCTTCCGGCAGGGGCGCGGCCTCGAGTTCCGCCAGGGGTTGGGCCAGGACGCGGGGCGTGCTCAGGAGCAGGTCCGGCCGGGCCTGCGCCGCCAGCTCGCGCAGGACGGCGGCGGGCAGGTTCTCGGGCCGGGGCGGCAGCACGAGGGCGTCGCCGGCCATCAGTGGCGCCCAGAGGCCGAAACTCTGGCCGGCGATGCTGGCCAGGCTGCGGGTGGACAGGACGCGGCACCGCTCCGCCGTCTGGAAGATCAGGTCGTAGCCGCTGGCCGCCTGGACCAGGAAGCCGCCGGCTGCGAAGACGCGCCCGCGAGGCCGGCCGGCGATGGTGTCGGCGTAGATGATGAACAGCGGCGCCGCGGCCTCCAGGGCGACGTCGGGCGCCGCGGCACCCTCGCCGCTGGCCAGAAGGTCCGCGAAGGCGGTGCAGCCGGAGGGAGCCTCGGGACCGATGGCCACGCGGGGCAGGTCCTCCAGGCCGGCCAGCAGGGTGTCGCGCTGCGGGCCGTAGGGGTCGAGGCCCGTGCCCGTGGCCACCACGAGCAGGGCGGCGCGGGCGTCCGTGATGCGATCGCGCACCTGCCCGGCCGAGAGGGTGGTGGCCAGCGGCAGGTAGGGCATGCCGGCCCGCGCGCAGGCCAGCATGAGACTGATCCCCTCGAAGCTCGGGGGCAGGTAGAGGGCCACGCGGTCGCCCGCCTTCAGGCCCGCGGCCGTCAGGGCGGCGGCCAGGCGCTCCACGCGCTCGTGCAGCTCGCGGAAGCCGAGGCTCTCGACGCCACCATCGGCCAGACGCAGCAGTGCGGGCTCGTCGCCGCGGGCGGCGAGGTGGCGGTCCAGGGAGCTGGCCAGGGGCCGCAGCGCGCCGCCGCCGAACCAGGCCAGCTCGCCGGCCACCAGGTCCTCGCGCACGACGGACTCGGGCTCGCGCTCCCAGACCAGGCGCTCGGCCTCGCGGCGCCAGAAGCCCTCGCGGTCCTCGAGGCTCTCGCGATGGAGGCGGTGATAGCTGTGGATGTCGACGGGCCAACGGTCCTGGAATTTCTGTGGCCCGCCGCCGGCCGCGGGGTTCCTGTCCTGTTCCGCCATGTTCCACTCCCTGCTCGGGGGATCGGGCTCGGAATCGCTGAACGAAGATTCCAATATAGAACCCCCGGCGGCGGCGTCAAGGGGGCACATCCGCGCGCAACTCTTATAAAGTATAGGGAGTCAAGCACTTAGCCGCGCCGAACCGGACCCGAGCAACCCGCCAGGGATCAGGCCTCCCGGGTGAGCGCCGCATCACCCGTCCGCTCGCGGCTCCGCTCGATGCGGGAACGCCCGAGGCTTCAACCCCGGGCGTCCCTTCACGACAAGCTGTCGGTGGCGCCGCATGCATTCTTGCAGCGGGCGGCGGTGCGGCTGGACGCCTAGCGGCCGGGCACCTTCGGCGCGAAGTCCGCGCGCGCCTTGAAGACGCGGTCGGCCAGCCCCGGCGAGATCAGGAAGACGCCCTCCCGGCCCGAGAGGCGCAGGGCGCGCCCGGCCTCGGGCTCCTCGAGGCGCAGGCCGAACTCCAGGCGCCGCGTCGCGCCGTCGGCGAAGCGCACCTCGGCCACCATGGCCGAGTCGGCGAAGGCCCAGTCGCCGGCGGGATCCAGGACGTCGCGCGCCCAGATGCCGCCGAGCGCGCTGAGCACCGCGTTGCAGGGGCTCTGCTCGGCCTCCCCGCCGTCCACCTGCCAGGTGAAGCGCGTGCGGTCCACGGGCAGGCTGTCGGCCTCGGGCTCGTGGAAGACCTTGTCCAGGCGGATGGCCTCGTCGCCGCGGCGCAGGGTGATGCCGTCCACGTCCTCGCGGGCGGCGGTGAAGATCTTCAGGTCGAGGAAGCGCTTGCCCTCGGGGTCGCGGTTGTCGCCCCAGATGCCCAGCTCGCCGATGAGGTTGCTGCGCGTGGCGTAGGTGCGCTCGCCCTCCGCGCTCTTGACGAAGAAGCCGCCCGCGCCGGCCTGCGTGTCGCCCAGCAGGAGGGCTGCGCGCTCGGCGCCGCTGGTGTCGTAGACCTTCAGGCGCACGGCCCGCGTGGAGTCCAGCCCGTAGTCGGCCAGGACGGCCGGGTCGTCGGAGCGGAACTCGCCCGTCAGCGCGGCGATGCTCTCGGTCAGGCGCTGGAGCTTGGTCCCGTCGGCGGGCTGGCCCCAGCTCGACGCCACGACCCAGTCCAGGCCACGCCGCTCGAGGACCACGTCCCCGCCGGCGGGGCCCTTCACCACCAGCCGGCCGATCTCGGAGGCCGCCAGGTCGCCGGGCAGGACGGACTCCAGGCCGCTCCGCTCCAGCTCGGCGCGGTGCGACAGGTTCATGGCCACCTTCACGGCGATGAGGGCGACCAGGATGACTCCGAGGATGATGAGTGTTCTGCCTCGCATGGCCACCTCCTAGCGCGCTCGCGCCTTCAGGCGCTCATGGTACTCGTTGCTCTCGCGCCGGCGCAGCGCCGACCGCGTCACACCCAGGACGATCAGGAGCACGGGCACCAGGGCCACGGTGAACAGGCGCAGCAGGAGCTTCTGCCCCGCCTCCACCGGTCGGATGCTCCGCTGGGTGATGATCTTGGAGCGGATGCCGATGAGGTCGCCCCCCAGGGCGAGGGCGTCCACGGCGTTGAGCAGGAACAGCCCGTTCTGGCCCGCCTTGACGAAGGGCTCCTCGAACATCTTGGCGCAGCCCACCAGGACGAGCTGGGCCGGCGCGGGCGCCGGCGCGTCCGCCGCGCCCTCGGCGTCGGCGCTGTCGGCCGCGGCGTCCCCCCACGCGGGCCGCTCCCAGTCGGGCGGCGCGAACTGGCCGTCCAGCAGGTAGGCCAGGGGCAGGTTCGCCTCGAACTCGCGGTTGCGCGGGTCGATGTCGGCGATGGTCAGGGGCTCGGAGCCGTAGGGCTTGTGCCAGGCCCGCTTGCTCGTGGTGAACAGGACGCGCGAGCCGACGTTGCCGCCCACCAGGCGCGCGGCGTCCGTCGCCAGGTCCGTGCCCCACAGATAGAAGAGCTGGTCGATGCGGTTGGTGATGGACACGTCGCGGTTGAGCTGCTCGCCCCGCACGGCGATCTGCATGGGCGCCCGCACGGGCTCGGCCGTCTGGACGCGCATGCCCATGAAGTTCTGGGTGCGCGGGATGGACAGCACCTCGTTCTCGGCGTCGAAGAGCTGCTGGTTGCCCACGGCCAGGCCCCAGTGGCCGAGCAGGCGCTCGAGGCCCGAGGCCCGCTGCTGCGCCGTGATGCGGAAGCCGCCCTGGGGCGACGGGTCGTAGCGGTACTCCTGGTTCTGCACGGCGATCAGCGCGTTGACGCCGCGGCTGACCGCGCGGCCGATCTCCCAGGCCTGCCTCTCGCTGAGGTTCACGGGGCCCAGCACCAGCAGGGCCTCGGCCTCGGGAGGCACGGGATCGTCGGCGGTGAGATCGATGCGCCGGACGTCGTAGTGCTCCTGCCGGAGGAACTCCTCGGCGGTCATCCAGGGATCGGGCAGCTCGGGCACCTCCATGCCCATCTGCATGTACATGGCCGCCATCTGGGGATCGAGGGTGGGCCGGGTCGCGAACACGGCGACCAGGGGCCGCGCCTCCTGGGTGAGGCGGTAGACCCGGCTGACCACCTCGTACTCCAGGGTCTCCAGGCTCTGGGGCAGGACCTGGGGCAGGATCTCCTCGCCCTTGTCCTTGTAGGCGATGGTGATGGCCGACCAGATCAGCTTGAGCGCGATCTCGTCGCGCTCCATGGACTGCACCTGGAAGGGCCGCACGCCCTTGCCCTGGAGCACCTGCTGCAGCGCCTCGTCGTCCGTGGGATCGTGGACGCTGAACTGCAGGTGGCCGCCGGAGGCGTCGGCGTAGTCGCGCAGCTTGTCGGTGACGTCCCGCTCGAGGGTCTTGAGCCCCGTGGGCATCTTGTCCTCGCGCGTGACGTAGTACTTGATCTGCACGGGCACCTGCAGGCGGTCGAGGATGTTCGCCGCCGACGCGGTGAGGGTGAAGAGCTTGTCCTCGGTCAGGTCCACGCGGGCGCCGCGCAGGTCGCCCAGGATGCCGTTGAGGAAGACCGCGATGCCGATGAGCAGCACCACGGCGGCGGCGAAGGTGATGCGGAAGCTGAGCCGTTTCATCCGTGCTTCCTCCCTTCCAGCCAATAGGTGTTCAGCGCCAGGAAGGCCGCCGCGAGCACCAGGAACCAGGCCACGTCGCCGAGCTGGAGGACCCCGCGCATCAGCGACTCGTAGTGGTCGGACAGGCCGAAGGCCCCGTCGAGGAAGGTCCCCAGGCCGGGGATCCAGCCGTCGATGAACAGGGCCACCCAGCCGATCCCCACGAAGAAGAAGCAGGCGATGGCGCCCAGGATGAAGGCCGTGATCTGGTCGCGCACCAGGCCGGAGACGAAGATGCCCACCGAGAGGTAGAGGGCCCCCAGCAACACGGCGCCCAGGTAGCCGGTGACGATGGCCCCGCCGTCGGGATTGCCCAGGATGCCCAGGGTGATGGGAATGGGCAGCGTCCCCGCCAGGGCGATGAGGTAGAAGACCAGCGCGGCCAGGTACTTGCCCGCCATGACCTCCGAGGCCCGCAGGGGCAGGGTCATGAGCAGCTCAAAGGTGCCCGCCCGCCGGTCCTCGGCCCAGAGGCGCATGCTGACGGCCGGGATGAAGATGAGCAGGAAGAAGGGCAGCAGCCCGAAGAAGCCGCGCATGTCGGCCTGGCCCTGCAGGAAGAAGGGCGTCATGTAGAGCCCGGCCGTCAGGACCAGGAAGACGATGATGAAGATGTAGGCGATGGGGCTGTTGAAGTAGGCCGCCAGCTCCCGCCGGAAGATCACGCCGGTGTTCCTCATGCGCGCACCTCCCCGCGGTGCGCGGCCCCGCCGGCCGCGTCCCTGCTCACGAGGGCGATGAAGGTGTCCTCCAGGGAGAAGGGGCTCTCCCGCAGCTCGCGCAGGGCCCAGCCCTTCTCGCGCGCCAGCGCCGCCGCGCCGGCGTCCAGGGGAGCGTCGCCGTCGCCGCGCAGCTCGAAGCGGGTCGGCGCGTCGGCGTCCACCAGGGGCATGACGCTCTTGACGCCCGCCAGCCCGCGCAGGGACGCGAGGGCGTCCGCGGCCGGCTCGGCGAGGCCGACGATGACGCGGCTGCCGCCCATGGCGCGGCGCTTGAGCTCGCCGATGCGGCCGTCGGCGACGATGCGCCCCTCGTTGATGATGGCCACACGCTCGGTGACCGGCTCCACCTCCTGGAGGATGTGCGTGCTGAAGACGATGGTCTTGGTGCGGCCCAGCTCCTGGATCAGGTCCCGGATCTCGATGATCTGCCTGGGATCCAGGCCGCTGGTCGGCTCGTCCAGGATGAGGATCTCCGGGTCGTGGATCAGGGCCTGGGCCAGCCCGGTGCGCTGGCGGTAGCCCTTGGACAGCTCGCGGATGGGACGCTTGTACTCGCTCACCAGGCCGCAGGACTCGGCCACCCACTCCAGCCGCGCGGCCAGGCGGCCGCCGGACAGTCCCCGCGAGGCGCCCACGAAGGCCAGGTACTCGTGGACCCGCATGTCGTCGTAGAGGGGGACGTTCTCGGGCATGTAGCCGATCTTGCGCCGCACCTCGAGGGGTCGCTCGCTCACGTCCAGGCCGTCGATGCGGACCGTCCCCGCGTCGGGCGCGAGGAAGGTCGTGATGATCTTCATGGCCGTGCTCTTGCCCGCCCCGTTGGGTCCCAGGAAGCCCAGGACGGAGCGCGGCTCGACGCTGAGCGAGACATCGTCGAGAGCGAGCGTCTGACCAAAGCGTTTCGATACGCCTTGCACCTCTATCATCGCGTGCGCTCCTCTGATTGTCTCGGTTATCTGCTTGATGCCCGCCAGGGGGCTCCGGCGGAGAAACAGAGCCGACATCTTACAGCATCTCCCCCGGGGAGTTCCAGGCGTCCGCCCCCCTTTCCCGGCCCTTGCCGGGCGGCGGCCGATGCCCTAGCCTCGCTGCGGCGCACACGACGGAGGCGGATCATGGAGCAGCGCGCACGGGAGATGCTGGCCGACGCGACGGCCTTCCTGCGGGAGATCGTGGCCATTCCCTCGCCCAGCGGCGGCGAGGAGCGCGTGGCCCGGCGCATCCAGGGCAAGATGTCGGAGCTGGGCTTCGCCGAGGCCCGCCTGGACGCCTTCGGCTCGGTGGTCGGCCGCGTGGGCGCGGGTCCCCGCGTCCTGCTCTACGACGCGCACATCGACACCGTGGGCGTGGGCGACCCCGACGCCTGGCCCCACGATCCCTTCGCCGGCAAGCACGAGGACGGCTGGATCTGGGGCCGCGGCGCCGCGGACAACAAGGGCGGCCTGGTGTCCATCCTCTACGGCGCCGCCCTGGCGAAGGACGCCCTGCCCCCGGAGCTGAGCCTCCTAGTGGTGGGCAGCGCCATGGAGGAGGACTGCGACGGCATCGCCTACAAGACCCTCCTCGACGAGGAGGGCCTGGCGCCCGAGGCAGTGGTCCTGTCCGAATGCACGGGCCTGCGCGTCTACCGCGGCCACCGCGGCCGCATGGAGATGACGGCGACCACCCGCGGCGTGAGCTGCCACGCCAGCGCACCCGAGCGGGGGGAGAACGCCATCTACGCCATGGCCCGCCTGGTCGGCGAGATCGAAGCCCTGAACGGACGCCTCGCCGGCGATCCCTTCCTGGGCAAGGGGAGCATCGCCGTCACGCGCATCGAGAACGCGGGCGCCAGCCTCAACGCCGTGCCAGACCGCTGCACCATCACCCTGGACCGGCGGCTGACCGCCGGCGAGACGCGCGCGAGCGCCCTGGCCGAGGTGCGCGAGGCGGCGCGGGCCGCCGGCGTCGAGGCCGAGGTGGACGTGCTCGTGCACGAGGCCCGGGGCTGGACGGGCAAGCCCGTGCGCATGGAGAAGTACTACCCCACCTGGACCCTGCCCGCGGAGCACCCCGCCGTGGGAGCCGCCCTCGGCGCCGCGCGCGAGGCCCTGGGCCGCGAGCCGGAGCTGGGCTGCTGGACCTTCTCCACCAACGGCGTCGTCACGGCGGGGCTGGCCGGCATCCCCACGCTGGGCTTCGGGCCCGCCGAGGAGGCGTACACCCACTCCGTGGCGGACCGGGTCAGCGAGGAGCACCTGCTGCGGGCCATCCTCTTCTACGCCCTCTACCCGGAGCACTACGCCCGAGCGGTGAACGCGCCCTGAGCGCGGAAGCCGGCGGCGGGCGGCGCGGGCGCGAGGCGCCCGCGCCTTCCCGGCAACGGACCGGCGGTAGCGCATGAAAAAGGCGCCCCCTCAAGCGAGAGGGCGCCGGTCTGCGAATGCCGGAGTGGCGGTCTAGCGGTAGAGGCCCTTGATCGCGGTCCAGGTCCGATCCTGGGAGGCGACGCCGTCCCAGACCCAGATCAGGTAGTCCTCGGTCTCGCCGTCCTCGAAGCCACCCGAGCCGTCCCAGGGCAACTGCACGGGCAGCTCGCTGATCGTGAAGCGGGCCCAGATGTAGCCTGGATTCGGGCCGATCACGAAGTTCGGCGGTCCGAGAAGCGACAGGGGGCCGGCGAAGCCCATGGGCACCGCGAAGTTGACCAGCACGTGCTCGGGAGCCGGCACGCCGCCGGGGCACTGGGACTGGCCGCCCCAGGCGCCGTTCTGGTCCCAGTCGAACAGGACGTTCACCACGCCGTCCACGGGCATGTTGTTGGTCACCTGGATGTCGATGTTCCCGCCCCAGATGCCCGGGGCGCAGAACTGGTCGATGAAGCCCGTGGCCGCGGTGCAGGGTGTGACCACCAGGCTCGCGCCCACGGGGACGATGGTGTAGGCCGGCGGCATGATGAGGCCCGCGTCCATGTCCGCGAAGCACTCGTCCGCGTCGTAGGGAGGCCACGCGGGGCAGTTGCCCGCGTTGCCCTCCATCTCGAAGTCGCAGCTCGGCCCGAAGAAAGCCCAGCAGAGCGCACCATGATAGATGAAGTTCGCTGGGCCCACGTTCTGGCAGGTGGGGAAGTTGCCGATGATGCCGAGCGAGGGATAGGCCATGGCTCCCTCGGGGGCGTCGCCCCACTCGCCCTCGTCCTGGGCGATGGCCGGCGCGGCCACGAGGGCCAACAACGCCACCATGATGCCCACTCTGAATCCCTTGCAAAGGTTCACGAAGATCCTCCTTCCGTGCGTTTCAGCGCTGCGCTGGATAGGATCGGTACTAGTATAACTCAAGTGTTACATAAAAGTGAATAGGAGACTCTCCGCGTCTCTCGGAAGTCGCATCCCGGCGACACACACGTCTTCCTGCCGGGGACATGCCCTGTCTCCCGGTCATGACGGATCCAACCCTTCCGGCCGACAGGGACACACCGCTGTGACAGCCAGGAGTGCTCCGTGAGAGAAATCGGCTCCTGGAGAAGGGCCGTACGGCTTGCGTGATTTCTTGAGATTTTGATACAATCTTCCGGCCCCATCCCACAGGGAGTCCACCACACGGACTGCCGGGAGGTCGTTTCGGGAGCTGGCTGGCCATCTCGGGCCCCGGCCGTCCGCGCCGGGGGCCGGCCTACCCGGATCACTGCGTCCTGGCGATCCCATCCCCGAGACGAGGTCCGGCATGTCCCGCTGTTCGCACCTTCTGCTGCTCCCCCTGCTCCTGATTCCCGCGGCCGCCTCCGCCGTGCCGCCCACCGTCCTCGACACCTCGCCGGTCGCCAACGAGCTGGCCGTGAGCGTCCTAGCGCCAGTGAGCGTCACCTTCGACACGGCCCTGGACCCCGCCTCCCTCCACGACGGCTCGATCCGCGTGGTCGCCGAGCGGACGGGGTGGCACTCGGGCACGGTCGGCTACAGCGCCGGCGCCACGACGGTGACGATGACGCTCGACGCGCCCTTCGCCGTGGGCGAGCGCGTCACGGTCACCCTGACGCCGGAGATCCAGTCGGACCTCTTCGAGCCCATGCTCGCACCCTACGCCTGGGACTTCCGGGTGGAGGCCAAGCCGGCCACGGCCATGTTCGGCGCGCCGGCGAGCTACGGGGCCTACTCGATGCTGCAGTACATCCTGGCTGGAGATGTGGACGGGGACGGCGACCAGGATCTCGCCTGCATGGACGTGTCGTCCAGCCGACTGTCCGTGCTGCGGAACGACGGCGCCGGCGGCTTCGGCGACATCGACGACTACTGGCTCGGCGGGCTGTACGGCGGCTCCTTCGCCGACATCGACGAGGACGGGGACCTGGACATGGTGCTGACCGGGCACCCCGACGGTGGAATCACGCTCTTCCACAACGACGGCGCCGGCAGCTTCTCGGATCCCGTCAACGTCGGCACCTACTTCCTCGGCGGCAGCGTCTGCACGGCCGACTTCGACGGCGACGGCCATGTGGACGCGGCGGCCACGGGCACGGACGCGGAACTCGTCCAGATCTTCCTGAACGACGGCGCCGGCGGCATGGTGGAGGCCTGGTCCCAGTACGACCCGTACTGGCCCATGTCCGTGCAGGCCGCTGACGTGAACGGGGACGGCTTCGAGGACCTCGTCTACGTGCGCTACGTCCAGGGCGTCAACGTGATGCTGAACAACGGCGACGCCACCTTCCAGCCGCCGGTCAACTACTGGAACGGCAGCCAGGGCCGCAGCGTGAGGCCGGGCGACCTGGACGGCGACGGCGACGTGGATCTCGTCTGCGCCAACTGGGGCGACGACGACGTCTCCGTCTTTCTCAACCTCGGCGACGGGACCTTCGACCCGCAGCAGTTGTACTCCACCGGCTCCGGGCCCTACCGCGTCTGCCTCGCCGATCTCGACGGCGACGGCGACCTGGACATCAGCACGGCCAACTCCGTCAACGACGGCGCCTCGTTCGTCGAGAACCTCGGAGACGGCACCTTCGCGCCCTACGTCAACTACTACTCAGGCGACGCTCCGCGCGGCGTCTGCGCCGCCGACTTCGACGGCGACGGCGCGCTGGATCTCGCCACCGCCAACGATTACTCCGGCGACGTCGCCGTGCTCCTGAACACCCGGCTCTGGCCGCCCGCGGTGGTGGCCACGACGCCGGCTCCCAACGAGCTGGACGTGGCGGATCCGCCGGCGATCACGGCCACCTTCGACCGGGACATGGACCCGCTCACCATCCACGCGGGCAGCTTCCTGGTTCGCGGCGCCGTCTCGGGCCCCATGTCCGGCATCGTCGACTACGATCCGGGCTCCTTCACGGCGGACTTCCTGCCCGACCAGCTCTTCGCGACCGGCGAGCCGGTGACGGTGACCCTCACCCACGAGATCGCCGACACCGAAGGCGCTCCGCTGGAGGGCGGGCACTCCTGGTCCTTCACCATGAACGCCGGGCCCGGCCCGGCCGCCTATCCCCTCTGCGACTCCCACTACACGGGCTTCGCGGCCATCGACGTGAGGCTGGCCGACCTGGACGGCGACGGCGA
>JAFGBK010000002.1 GCA_016933175.1 Candidatus Krumholzibacteriota bacterium
CGCGACAAGCCCGTGCTGGCCGTCTTCATGGGCGGCGCGAGCGTGATACCCGAGCGGGACGAGCTGGCCGCCGCCAGCCTGCCCGACTACAGCTCGCCCAAGCGGGCCGTGGTGGCTCTCAAGGCCATGTGCGACTACGCCGCCTGGCGCAAGCGCCCGCCGCGCGTGGTGACCCGGTTCCCCGTCAACCGGCGCCGCGTCGAGCGGATCCTGTCGCGCAACCTGCGCCTGGGCCGGACCTCCATCATCGACCAGGACGCCAAGGACATCCTGCGGGCCTACGACTTCGCCGTGCCCGAGAGCGGCTTCGCCACCAACGCCGACGAGGCCGTGGAAACGGCCGAGCGCATCGGCTACCCGGTGGCCCTGAAGATCGCCTCGCTGGACATCCTCCACAAGACGGACCTGGGCGGTGTCAAGCTGGACCTCTTCAGCCCCGTCCAGGTGCGCGACGCCTACGACCTGATGATGCTGCGCATCGGCAAGCGCCTGCCGGCGGCGCGCCTGGACGGCGTCTGGGTCGAGCAGATGTGCCGCGGCCGCGAGGTGATCCTCGGCATGACCCGCGACCCGCAGTTCGGGCCCATGCTCATGTTCGGCCTCGGCGGGATCTTCGTCGAGGCGATGAAGGACGTGGCCTTCTACCTGGCGCCCATCACGGCGTCGGAGGCCATGCAGATGCTCAAGAGCACGCGCTCCTACGAACTGCTCGCCGGCGCCCGCGAGCAGGGCAAGGTCAACCTGGACGCCATCGCCAGCGGCCTGCAGCGCATCAGCCAGCTGGCCACCGACTTCCCCCAGATCCAGGAGCTGGACATCAATCCCTTCATGGTGGGCGAGCCCGGCACCGAGCCGCTGGTGACCGACGCGCGCTTCACCCTCCGCAGCCAGGGAGGCGAGCAGCCGTGAACGGGCAGAACCGCCCCAGCTACGATCCCGACTGGCAGGCCCGCTACCGCGGCACCATCCGCACGCCCGAGCAGGCCGTCCAGCTCATCAAGGCCGGCCAGCGGGTCTTCGTCGGCACGGGCTGCGCGCAGCCCCAGGCGCTCGTCAGCGCCATGACCGCCCGCAGCGGCGAGCTGGCCGGGCTCGAGATCGTCCACCTGCTGACCCTGGGCGTGGCGCCCTACGCCCACCGCGAGCTGACGCGCAACTTCCGCGTCAACAGCTTCTTCATCGCCGAGAACGTGCGCGACCTGATCCAGGAGGGCCTGGGCGACTACACGCCCATCTTCCTCTCGGACATACCGCGGCTGTTCGAGTCGGGGCAGCTTCCCCTGGACGTCGCGCTGATCCAGGTGACGCCGCCCGACGCGCGCGGCTACTGCAGCCTCGGCATCTCCGTGGACGTCGTCAAGAGCGCCGCCGCCAACGCGTCGCTGGTCATCGCCGAGATCAATCCGCGCATGCCGCGCACGCTGGGCGACAGCTTCCTCGACGTCAACGACATCGACCTGCTCGTGCCCGTGGACCGGCCCCTCATCGAGTATCCCCAGGCCGAACCCAACGAGCTGACGCGCCAGATCGGGCAGTACGTGGCGGCCCTGGTGGAGGACGGCGCCACCATGGAGCTTGGCATCGGCCGCATCCCCCACGCCGTGCTCGAGTACCTGAAGGACAAGCGCGAGCTCGGCATCCACACCGAGATGCTCACCGACGCCATCGTCGACATGATCGAGGCCGGCGCCATCACCGGCAGCCGCAAGAGCCTCGACCGCGGCAAGATCGTCGCCAGCTTCTGCATGGGCACGAAGAAGCTCTACGACTGCATCGACAACAATCCCCTCTTCTCCTTCCGGCCCACCGAGTACGTCAACGACCCCTTCATCATCGGGCAGCAGAACAACATGGTCGCCGTCAACGTGGCCCTGGAGGTGGACCTCACCGGGCAGGTCTGCTCGGATTCTCTCGGCAGCAAGTTCTTCTCGGGCATCGGCGGCCAGGTGGACTTCAACCGCGGCGCCGCGCGGGCCCACGGCGGCAAGGCCATCATCGCCCTGCCCTCCACGGCCCAGGACGGCAGCGTCTCGCGGATCGTCTCCAGGCTGACGCCGGGTGCGGGTGTCGTGACCACCCGCGGCGACGTGCACTACGTGGTCACCGAGTACGGCGTCGCCTACCTGCACGGCAAGAGCGTCCAGGACCGATCCCTCGCCCTCATCAGCATCGCCCACCCGGACTTCCGCGAGCAGCTCCTCAAGGACGCCGTCGAGGTCAAGTTCGTGCGCCCGGAGATGGCCGCCGTGGGCGACAAGCTCATGGTCGGCCCGCAGGAGCTGCGCACGACCTACGTGCTGGACGACGGCACCCAGATCAACTTCCGGCCCATCCATCCCACGGACGAGCCGCGGATGAAGGACCTCTTTTACGACCTGTCCCAGGAGACCCTCTACTACCGCTTCATGCAGGCCATGAAGCACATCCCCCAGAAGCAGCTGATGGACTTCGTCTTCGTGGACCACCGCACCGACGTCGCCATCGTCGGCACCGTGCCGGAGGCCCACGGCGAGGAGATCGTCGCCATCGGCCGCTACTTCCTCGATCCCCACACGAACCGGGCCGAGGTCGCCTTCACGGTGCGCGACCGCTGGCAGAACCGCGGCATCGGATCCTTCCTGCTCAAGACCCTCGTCACCATCGCGCGGCGCAACGGCATCAGCGGTTTCACGGCCGAGGTGCTCAAGGAGAACAAGGCCATGCAGACCGTCTTCAACAACAGCGGTCTGAAGGTGCACAGCCACCTCGCCGGCGGGGTCTACAGCTTCGAGATGGATTTCCACTAGCGCGGCGCGGGCCAGCTCCGGCGCCTCCCCCACCTGACCAGGATGCGCGCGCCTACTTGACGAGGGCGAGCTTGCGCGCGTCGGTGGCGCCCCCGGCGCGCAGTCGGCAGAGGTAGACGCCGGCAGCCGCGGGATGCCCGGCGTCGTCGCGTCCATCCCAGTCCAGGGTATGCGTGCCGGCGGGCAGCTGGACGCCGTCCAGGAGCCGCCGCAGGCGGCGGCCGGTCACGTCGACGATCTCCACGGTGGCCGTCGCCGGCCGCGGCAGGACGAAGCGGATCGCGGTGGCGGGGTTGAAGGGGTTGGGCGTGTTGGGCAGGAGCCGGGCGCGGTCCGGCGACGGCGCCGCGGCGGCGCCGGTGATGACGCAGCCCTGGTCCTCGGCGCCCATGCGCAGGTTGCAGGTGTTGTGCTCCGGCAGGCAGGGCGAGATGTCCGCCAGCTGGTAGTCCTGGACGGATTCGTTGCAGAAGCGGGGATTGACGGCGATGTTGCCTTCCAACCCGGTCTGGTCGGGGATGGTGCCGGCGTACCCGCCGCCCGCGTTGCCCCAGACATCGTCGCAGGTCATCTGGGCGAGGCTGGTCTCCGTGGCGCCGTGGATCCCGGCCCCCGAGCGGCTGAGGGCGATGATGGAGGCCGCGACGGTCGCCTGGGCGTCGGTGCCGAGGTAGATCCCGCCGCCCAGGCCCTCGGCGCCGTTGGAGACGATCGTGGTCTCGTCGACGGTCACCGTGGCGGCGCTGGCGCAGTACACGGCCCCGCCGTGGCTGACCGCCAGGTTGCCCGCCAGTATGCAGTCCGCCAGCTCGGGCGCGGCGCCGGTCTGGCAGGCGATCGCGCCGCCGTGCCCGTCCGAGGTGTTGTCCAGGAAGCGCAGCTTGTCCAGCAGCGGCGCGGCGCCGTTGCGGCAGGTGATGGCGCCACCCGTGGCGGTGGCGTGATTGCCCGCGAAGACCATCTCCGCGAGGGTGGGCGAGGCCCCGTCGCAGTGAATGCCGCCGCCGTTGCTGCCGAAGCCGCCGGTGATGGTCAGGCCCCGCAGCACCGTGGCGCGCGTCTCGCCGGAGTGGAAGTGGAAGGCACGCCCCAGGCCCTCGCAGTCGATGATGGTCTGTCCGGCGCCCGCCGCCCCGATGATGATCAGGTTCCTGCCGGTCGGATCGATGTTGCGGTTGTTTGCGCCCTGGTAGATGCCGGACGATACGAGCACGGTGTCCCCGTCCACGGCGACCGCCACGGCCGCGGCGAGGTCCGGGAACTCCCCGGGAACCAGATGGATGTGGAAGCTGCCGGTGCAGCCGATGGGGAGGGCGCCCATGAGCGCGTAGCAGTCGTTGTTGAGCGGGGCGCAGGGCGAGGAGGCGTGCAGGGTCAGCGGGTTATCGGGATTGCTGGCGCCGCAGAAGAGGGGATCGGCGGCCAGGTTGCCGTTCTGGCCGGTCATGTCGCTCAGCGCGCCGCCGTAATCCTGGCCCTCGCTGCCGAAGACGTCGGAGCAGGTGATGTCCAGCGTCGCGGCGGCGTCCGCGGCATGGAGGCCGTCGGCCCCGCTGCTGAAGGCCACGATGCAGCGTGCGAGGACCGCGGCGGCGCCGCCCGCCAGATGCAGGCCGGCGCCGCCCGCGGGCGCGGCGCTGGCGTTGAGCGTGACGCCCGCCAGCGATAGCTGGGCGCCGCCGTCCGCGAAGACGCCCCCGCCGCTCAGGTCGGCCGTGCTGGCGTCCAGGTCGCAATCCACGAGACTGGCCGCGCCGCCGAGGCAGTAGAGCGCGCCGCCGCGCCCCCCCTCGTCGGGCACGGTGAGGTGGGCCTGGTTGTCCCGGAAGCTGCAGGCGATGAGCTCGACGACGGCGTTCTCGGCGTAGACGGCGCCGCCGAAGCCCCCGCACCAGTTCAGCAAGGAATCCGCCTGGGCCGCCGCTTCGTTGTCTTCGAAGACCGTCCGCTGCAGCTTGAGGCCCGCGCCGCCCGCGCAGTGGATGGCGCCGCCGTAGGCGGCCAGGTTCGCGCGGAAGGTCGCCTGGTCCAGGACGGGCACGGAGCCGTCGCAGTGCAGGGCGCCGCCGCGCAGGGCGACGTTGCCCTGGAAGAGGACGTTCGCCACCAGGGGCGAGGCGCCACCGGTGCAGGCCAGGCCCCCGCCGGCGACATGCGTCCCATCGCCGGCCACGCAGTTCTCGATGACGAGGTTGCTCAGGGTCGGCGACGCGCCCTCGCAGAGGATCCCCATGCCCGTCTCGGCGGCGCCGCCGCGGATGGTGAAGCCCTCCACCGCCGCCGCGCGCGACTCGCCCGAGTGGAAGTGCAGGGCACGACCCTGGCCCGCGCAGTCGATGACCGTCAGCTCGGGCCCCGAGTAGGCGAGAAGGTGGATGTCCTTGCCGTGGTAATCCAGGTTCCGGTTGCCCTCGCCGGTATAGGGACCCGCGAAGACGAGCAGGGTGTCGCCGGGGTCGCAGAGGTCGATGCCGGACTGGATGGGTCCGGGATAGGTGACGGTGTGGATGGCCGACCGCGCTCCGCCGGCCGCCGCGAGCGTGGCGGCCGCGAGAAGCGCGAGAGCCGCCATGCCCGGCCGGCAGCGATGTCCTCGAACCATCGGCACCTCCAAGACTTGCCGCGAGTGGGGCCGCGCCGCGCCGGTGCGCAGCGGCGGGCGCGGCTACCATTCTACCACGTCAGGCGACGCGCCTCAACGCGGGCCGTGCGATGTCCGGGGGAGAGCGCGGCTCGGCCGGCCGGCGGTCGGAGCCCGCGCGGCGCGGGCGGGTCCCCGCCGGCGGGCCGGTCCGGCGCGGGCGGGGCCTAGCCGGCGGGCCTGGCCGGCAGCCAGCGATCGAGGAGTTCGCCCAGGCGACGCATCTGCACCGGCTTGGCCACGTAGTCGTTGAGGCCCTTGCCCAGAAAGGCCTCCCGGTCGCCCTTCATCGCGTGGGCGGTCATGGCGATGATGGGCACGCGGGCGTTGGCCGCGCCGGCCTCGCCCTCGCGTATGCGCCGCGTGGCGGTGACGCCGTCCATCTCGGGCATCTGGATGTCCATGAACACGAGGTCGTAGGGCTTCTCGCGCAGCGCCGCCAGGGCCGCGCGGCCGTCGGCCACCACGTCGGCCCGGTAGCCCAGGCGGGCGAGCACGCTGAGGGCCACCTTCTGGTTGATGGCGTTGTCCTCGGCCACGAGGATGCGGTAGCGGTCGCGGCTGATCACGGGGCCGGGACCGGCCGGCACGTCCGGCGTCAGCGCCGCGTCCGGCGCCGGCGCCGCGTCCGGCGCGGCGCCGGAAACGCCAAGAACCTCCAGCAGGCTGTTGTAGAGCTGGGATTGCTTGATGGGCTTCGTGACGGAGCCGGCGAAGCCCCGCTTCCCCAGCTCGGCGGGATCCCCCTGGCGGCCGAAGGGCGCCAGGAGCAGCAGCTTGACGCGGGACAGGCGATCGTCGCTCCGGAGGGCGCGCAGGAGGGTCTCGTTCTCGGCGAAGCGGCTGTCGAGGATGGCCACCTCGAAGGGATCCTGCGCCGGCGCGCCGCGAAGCCGCTCCAGCATCTCGCCCGGATCGGCCGCGGTCTCGCTGCGGCAGCGCCAGGCCTTCAGGATGCCGCCCAGCAGGCGGCGCGAGGCCCCGCTGGCGTCGGCGACCAGCACGCGCTTGCCGTGCAGGATCTCCGACACCTGCCAGGGCTCGCCCGTGACCGCTTCCTGCCGCCCCAGGCGCACCGTGAACCAGAAGGTCGAGCCCTGGCCCGGCGCGCTCTCGGCGCCGATGGCGCCGCCCATCATCTCGATCAGGCGGCGGGAGATGGCCAGGCCGAGTCCGGTGCCGCCGTAGCGCCGCGTGGTGGAGCTGTCGGCCTGGCTGAAGGCCTCGAAGAGCTGGGCCTGCTTGTCGGCGGGGATGCCGGGGCCCGTGTCGACGACCCGGAAGCGCAGGCTCACGGAGGCGGCGTCCATGGCCTCGGCCTCCACGTGGACCTTGACTTCCCCCGACGCGGTGAACTTGACGGCGTTGCCCACGAGGTTGATCAGGACCTGCCGCAGGCGGCCCGGATCGCCCCGCAGGCCCGACGGCACCGCGGGGTCCACCAGGCAGATGAACTCCAGCCCCTTGGCCTGCGCCCGCAGCGCCATGACGTCGATGACGTCCTCTACGAGGCGGCGCAGGTCGAAGTCGAGGACCTCCAGCTCCACCTTGCCCGCCTCGATCTTGGAGAAATCGAGAATGTCGTTGATGATCTTCAGCAGGCTCTCGGCGCTCTGGCGGATGGTTTCCGCGTAGTCTCTCTGGTCGGGACCGAGCTCCGTGTCCAGGAGCAGCCCCACCATGCCGATGACGCCGTTCATGGGCGTGCGGATCTCGTGGCTCATGTGGGCCAGGAAGTCGCCCTTGGCGAGATTGGCCTCGTCGGCCTCCATGGCCAGGCGGTTGGCGCGGTGGATGGCCAGCTCCAGCGTGCGGTTCATGGCCTCGGCGCGCTCCTTGGCGGCGCGGACCTCGGCCTCGGCGCGGCGGCGGGCGTCGATGTCGAGGTGGGTGCCGGCCACGCGGCGGGGCTGGCCCGCTGCGTTGCGGGCCACCACGCGGCCGCGGGCCTGGATCCACTTCCAGCCGCCGCCGCGGGTGCGCATGCGGAACTCGGCCTCGTAGAACTCGCTGCGGCCCCCCAGGTGCTCGCCCAGCACGCCCAGCACGCCCGGCAGGTCCTCGGGGTGGACGAGGCTCTCCCAGGTGCTGTAGTCGCCGCTGATCTCGTCGAGGGAGTAGCCCAGCATCTCCGCCCAGCGCCGGTTGAGGATCACTGTGCCCGTCTCGACGTCCCAGTCCCAGAGCCCGAGATCGGCGCCGTTGAGGACGAGCTCGAGCCGCTCCTCGCTCTCGCTGAGCAGCCGCTCGGCCAGCTTGCGCTCGGTGATCTCGTGGATGAGGGCCGTGGCGCCGTCGTAGCCGCCGCCGGGCGCCTCGCGTCGGGCCAGGAAGGCCTGGAACCAGCGCTCCTCGCCGCCGAGCTCCAGGGGATACTCGACCTCCACCCTCTCCTCGCCGGACGCCAGCTCGTCCAGGGCCCGCCGGACCTGGCCCCGGGCCGGCTCTGGCAGCACCTCGTCCACGCGCCGGCCCAGGAAGCGCTCCGGGGGCACGTAGAGATACGCTCCCGACACCGGCTGGTGGTACTCGCGGAAGCGCCCCTCGGCGTCCACGTGAAAGACGAGGTCGTTGACCGTCTCGATGACGGAGCGGTAGCGCGCCTCCTCCCGCATGACCGCCTGCTCGGCGCGGCGGCGGGCGACGGCGCCGCCGATCTGGGCGGCCACGGCTTCCAGGGCGCTGCGCGCCGCGGGCGGGATGGCCGTCGCCGCGTGGGACGCCAGGTTGAGAACGGCGACGATGCGGCCCTCCCAGCGCACGGGCAGCACGGCGACCGCCTGGATGCCCTCGCGCCGGACCACCTCCCGGCGCGCCGGATCCAGCCGCATCCCGTCGACGGTCAGGTAGAGGGGCTGGCCGGCGAACATGTGCCGCCCCGCCTGGGTGTCGGCCTCGATGGCGCGGGCGATGTCCAGGAAATCCTCGCCGACGCCCCGGTAGGCCACCAGGTCGAACCGCTCGTCGGATGCGTCGGCCAGGTAGATGCCGCCCGCGTCCACGCCCTCGATGCGGCAGAGGATGCCCAGCAGCATCTCCAGGGCCGCCGGCAGGGGCCCGCCGGCGCCGAAGACCAGGGCGGTGTCCCGCTGGATGCGCAGCAGGGACTCGGCGGACTCCAGCTCAGCCACGCGCTTGCGCAGCGCGTCGAGCTCCAGACGCAGAGCATCGGTCGTGTCCCGATCCTCGCCGGGGGACATGTCCGCCTCCCTCCCGCGGGCCGCAACGCGCCTGCGGGCCGACCGGCCGCCGGGTGGCATCCTGCCTCGCGCAAGGCCTCGCGACGCGCGCATGGCAAGCTTATCCCCGACCCGGACGCAATGCCAGGGGAAAGGGCGGGCGGCGCTTTCCCGCGGCGGCGTCTTTCTGCTAGTGTCGGGCCATGAAGGACACCCGCTTCAGCCGCGCCTTCCTGCTCATCCTGCTGGTGCTGATCACGGCCCTGTTCCTGGTCATGATCCGCGACTTCCTGCTCACCATCCTCCTGGCCGCCATCATCGCGGGCCTGTCCCATCCGCTGTTCCGGCGCCTGGCGGCCTTCTACCGCGGCCGGCGGGCCGTCGCCAGCTTCACGGTGGTGGTCGTCGTGCTGCTGGTGGTCATCCTGCCCCTGCTGCTGCTGGCCGGCTTGGTGGCCGGCCAGGCTCTCGAGATCACGCAGCTGGTGCGGCCCTGGGTGTCCTCGCGCCTCGAGCAGCCGGACCGGCTCATGGACAGCCTGCGCGGCACGCCCCTCTACGAGCAGCTCGCCCCCTACCGCGAGCCCATCCTGCGCAAGGCCGGCGAGCTGGTGGGCACGGCCGGGAGCTTCCTCGTCGAGAGCATCCGCGCCGGCACGCGCGGCACGGTGGTCTTCTTCTTCCACTTCTTCATCCTGCTCTACTCGCTCTACTTCCTGCTCATGGACGGCGGGCGCATGCTGCGGCGCATCTTCGGCTATCTGCCCCTGGGGACGGCCGACCGCGACCGCATGCTGGACAAGTTCACTTCCGTGACCCGCGCCACCCTCAAGGGCACGCTCCTGGTGGGCATCACGCAGGGCGGCCTGGCGGCCCTCGCCTTCTGGATCGTGGGCATCCCGGGCGTGCTGTTCTGGGGGACGGTGATGACGCTGCTGTCCATCATCCCCGGCATCGGCACGGCCCTGGTCTGGCTGCCGGCGGCGGGCATCCTCATGGCGACGGGCAAGATCTGGCAGGGCATCTTCCTCCTGCTCTTCTGCGGTCTGGTGGTGGGCAGCGCCGACAACCTCATGCGGCCGCGCCTGGTGGGGCGCGACACGCGCATGCACGAGCTGCTGATACTCTTCGGCACGCTCGGTGGATTGGTTCTCTTCGGCGTGGTCGGCTTCATCGTGGGTCCCGTACTCGCCGCCCTGTTCGTGACCATCTGGGACATCTACGGCCACGCCTTCCGCGATCTGCTGCCCGGGACCGGCGGTCCCGCACCCGAAGGCGGCGGAACGCGGGAGCCGGGCCGGTGAGCCGCGTCTCACCCGAGCACATGCCCCCGCCCGGGGCGGCGGGCGGGGGCGCGCGGCGTCCCGGCTTTCGCCCCAAGCGCGTGTTCGGCATCGCCGGCGCCCACTTCGTCCATGACGCCTTCTCGGCCTTCCTGCCGCCCCTGCTGCCCCTGCTCATCGACAAGCTGTCGCTGTCGCTGGCCCTCGGCGGGTCCCTGACCCTCTACCAGCGCCTGCCCATGGTGCTGGCCCCGTGGCTGGGCGCCCTCGCCGATCGGCGCGACCTGCGCTGGTTCGTCATCACGGGTCCGGGCCTGACGGCCCTGGCCATGAGCCTCATGGGCCTGGCCCCCCATTACGCCATGCTGGCCCTGCTGCTCCTGGTGGCCGGCATCAGCAGCGCCGTCTTCCACACGCCGGCGCCAGTGATGATCGTCCGGGCCTCGGGCCGCGACCTGGGGCGGGGCCTGAGCATCTACCAGCTCGGCGGCGAGCTGGCCCGCACCCTCGGCCCCCTGGCCGCCGTGGGCGCCGTCTCCCTCTGGGGCCTGGAGGGCATCTGGCGCCTGATGCCCCTGGGCCTGGCCAGCTCCGCCCTCCTCTGGCACCGCTTCCGCCGCCTGCCCGCGGAGCGCGGGCCGGCCCGGCGCCCGCCCTTCGCCGAGACCTGGCGTGACCTGCGTCCCACCCTCGTCGGCCTGTCGGCGGTGATGCTGGCCCGCTCCCTGCTGCTGGGCGCCCTGGCCGCCTTCCTGCCCCTCTACGTCCAGCGGCAGGGGGGATCCCTCTGGCTGGCCGGCGCCGTCTACTCCCTCTACCAGCTATCCGGGGCCGGCGGCGCCCTGGTGGTGGGCACCCTCAGCGACCGGCTGGGCCGGCGGCGGATCCTCGCCGCGGTCCTGCTGGTCTCGCCCCTGGTGATGGTGCTGTTCCTGTTCAGCGAGGGGTGGATCCTGGTGCCCGTCCTCGTCCTGCTGGGCTTCACCAGCCTGTCCACAACGCCGGTGATGATCGCGCTGATCCAGGAGCGCCGGCCCGCCCATCCCTCCACCGCCCAGGGCCTGTTCACGGCCGTCAGCTTCTCGGTGAACGCCGTCATGGCCCTGGTGGTGGGCGCCCTGGCGGACCGCATGGGGCTGCACAGCGCCTTCCTCCTGTCCGCCGTCCTGGCCCTCCTCGCCCTGCCGGCGCTGCTCCTGCTGCCCGGGAGCCGCTCGCGCCGGGAAGCGGCGCCGTGACGGGGCCATGAATCCGGCCGCCCGGGCTTGCGCGGGCCGCCCGGGCGGCTATCTTGGGCCCTTCGCGCCCACGGGCGGCCGCGCCGGCCGCCCCGATCCAGATCGAGGAGTTCCGCCATGAACGGAGACCGCAGCCGGCTCCGGAACATCGGCATCAGCGCCCACATCGACTCGGGGAAGACCACCCTCACCGAGCGCATCCTCTTCTATGCCAAGCGTATCCGCGCCATCCACGAAGTGCGGGGCAAGGACGGCGTGGGCGCCACGATGGACTCCATGGACCTCGAGCGCGAGCGGGGCATCACCATCGCCTCGGCGGCCACCCACGTGACCTGGGACAGCCACCAGCTCAACGTCATCGACACGCCCGGCCACGTGGACTTCACCATCGAGGTGGAGCGCAGCCTGCGCGTGCTGGACGGCGCCGTGCTGGTGCTTTGCGGCGTGGCCGGGGTGCAGAGCCAGTCCATCACCGTCGACCGGCAGATGAAGCGCTACGGCGTGCCCGTGGTGGCCTTCGTCAACAAGTGCGACCGCTCCGGGGCGAATCCGGCGCGGGTGGCCGAGCAGCTGCGCGACCGGCTGGGCCACAACGCCGTCCTGCTGCAGATCCCCATCGGCCTCGAGGCGGCGCACCGGGGTGTCGTGGACCTCGTGCGCATGAAGGCCGTCTACTTCGACGGCGAGCACGGCGAGACGGTCCGCGAGGAAGAGATCCCCGCCGCCCTGCGCATCGAGGCGGAGAGCCGGCGCGAGGAGCTGCTGGACGCGGCCTCGCTGTTCAGCGACGAGCTGACGGAGGCCGTCCTGGAGGAGCGCGTCACCGAGACGCTGGTGCACGCGGCCATCCGCCGCGGCGTGCTGGCGCGCGGGCTGACGCCGGTCCTGCTGGGCTCGGCCTACAAGAACAAGGGCGTCCAGCCCCTGCTGGACGCCGTCGTGCGCTACCTGCCCGATCCCACCGAGGTGGCCAACGAGGCCCGCGACCTGGACGCCGAGGGCGAGGAGCGCCGCTTCACCGTGAGCAACGACCCGGACGATCCGCTGCTGGCCCTGGCCTTCAAGCTGGAGGACGGCCCCTACGGGCAGCTCAGCTACCTGCGCCTCTACCAGGGCCGCCTGGCCAAGGGCGACACCATCCACAACAGCCGCAGCGGGCGCCGCGTCAAGGTGGGCCGCCTGGTGCGCATGCACGCGGACGCCATGGAGGACATCGAGACGGCCGCGGCCGGGGACATCGTGGCGCTGTTCGGCGTGGACTGCGCCTCGGGCGACACCTTCACCGACGGCCGCCTGCGGGCGGCCATGACCAGCATGCACGTGCCGGAGCCGGTGATCAGCCTGGCCATCCGTCCCCGCGACCGCGCCGACCAGGACCGCCTGGCCCGGGCCCTTCAGCGCTTCACCAAGGAGGACCCCACCTTCCGCGTCGGCAGCGACGAGGAGACCGGAGACACGGTGGTGCGCGGCATGGGCGAGCTGCACCTGGAGGTCTACCTGGAGCGCATGCGCCGCGAGTACGGGGCCGAGGTCGAGACCAGCGCGCCCCAGGTGGCCTACCGCGAGACGCTGGGCCGCGCGGTCGCCTTCGACTACACCCACAAGAAGCAGACCGGCGGCGCCGGCCAGTACGGCCGCATCGTGGGGCGCCTGGAGCCCTGGCCCGAGGCGCTCTTCGTCTTCGAGAGCCGGGTGACGGGCGGCAACGTGCCCACGGAGTTCATCCCCGCCGTGGAGAAGGGATTCCGGACATCCCTGGACCGGGGGCCGTCCATCGGCGCCCCCGTGGTCAACGTCAAGGTCACGCTGGAGGACGGCAACGCCCACGCCGTGGACTCCTCGGACCGGGCCTTCCAGGAGGCCGCCCGCGGCGCCTTCCGCCGCTTCTACCCCCAGGGCGCGCCGCGCGTGCTGGAACCCCTGATGTTCATCTCGGTGGAGACCCCCCGCGAGCACCAGGGCGAGGCCATGGCCAGCCTCATGCAGCGGCGGGCCATCGTCCTGGGCACCACCGAGGATCCGGAGTTCGTGCGCGTCGACGCCGAGGTCCCCCTGGCCGAGATGTTCGGCTACGCCACGGTCCTGCGCTCGCTGACGCAGGGCAAGGCCACCTTCAGCATGGAGTTCCGCCGCTACGCCCCGGCCCCCGAAGCCATGGCCGAGGAGCTGCGCCGCCGGCACCAGGAGAGCCGGCGCGGCGCCTAGGAGGTCAACGATGGTCCTGCGCGAGGAGATGATCCGCCGCAGCCCCCTGCGCGTCCTCGAGCGCTCGCTGGGCGGGGGCCTCGCCCCGGGCGAGATCGGCGTCGTGACGGCCCGCAAGGGCGTGGGCAAGACGGCCTTCCTGGTGGGCGTCGGCCTGGACGAGGCCCTGCGCGGCCGGAAGGTCCTGCACGCGACCCTGCGGCGCTCCGTCGAGCAGGTCACGCGCTACTACGACGAGATCTTCACGGCCCTGGCGAGCAGCCGGCGCCTGGAAGATCACGCCGAGAGCCGCATCGCCATGGAACGCCACCGCCACGTCCTCAGCTACCGCGACAGCGACATCAGCGTCGGTCGGATCCGCGAGTCCCTGGGCTTCCTGGCCGAGCACGCCGGCTTCCGGCCCGACGTGATCATCCTCAACGGCTTCCCCGACTTCGAGGGCGGCGATCCCGACCTGCCGGAGGTCATGCTCGCCCTGCGCGAACTCGCCCGCGAGTGGCGCCTGACCCTGTGGATCAACGCCCTGCGCCACCGCGAGGGCCAGGAGCGCGACGAGCGCGACGTGCCCGTCAACGTCGCCCGCTGCGACGCGGCCATCGCCATCATCCTGCGCCTCGAGTCGCAGGCCGACCACGTGCGCCTGCGCATCGTCAAGGACCGCGACGCCGCCGAGCTGCCCGACCTGCGCCTGGAGCTGGACCCGGCGACCCTCCTGCTGCGCTGGCGCTGAACGCGGCTCTTGCCAGGCGCGGCCCACCTACGGTATGACTCCTTGGGAACGACCGCCGCCGCTGCCCCCGATTCGCGGGGGCGCGGGTCGGTTCGGCCCGCGATCCGCACAGGAACGGCGCCAGTAGAAGGTTGCCAATGCCCATCGAGCACCGGGTCGCCGACGGCGAGTGCATCTACAGCATCGCCCAGCGCTACGGCCTTGCCCCGGACACCCTCTGGAACCATCCCGCCAACCAGGATCTGAAGGACGCCCGCGGGGACCAGGCCATCCTGGAGCCCGGGGACGTCGTGACCGTCCCTGACCGGCGCGAGAAGCGCGAGTCCTGCGGCGGCGGCGCGCGGCACCGGTTCCGCCGCAAGGGCCTGCCCGCGCGCCTGCGCGTCCGGATGGTTCTGGGCGGCGAGCCCTATGCCGACGAGCCCTACACACTCGACATCGACGGACGAATCAGCGCTGGCCGCACGGACGCCGACGGCCATGTCGACGTGCCCATCAGGCCTGGGGCGCGGCGCGGCGTCGTCACCCTCCGCGGAGAGAAATTCACCTTCGACCTGGGCACCCTCCACCCCGCCGACACCGACGCCGGCGCATCCCAGCGGCTGGAGAACCTCGGCTACCTGGACGAGGAGGACGCGGAGGCGGGAGACGAGGCGGCGGCCATCGCCGAGGCTGTGAAGCGCTTCCAGGAGGAGGCCGGCCTGGACCCGACGGGCCAGGTCGACGATACGACCCGACAGCGGCTGGTGGAGGCTCACGGCAGCTGAGCGGACGCGGGAGCAGACCAACGAGCCGGGGAGAGCATGCCCGCGGACTTCGTGACCGGCACCGTACCCTTCGCCGATCTCGAGGCGGAGGTCGACGAGATCAAGGCGGCCATCAAGGACCGCTACGAGGCGGAGCCGGGCGCCCGGCTCACGGAGGACACCCTCAAGCGCGGCGCCGGCATCACCTGCGTCTACATGAAGGAGACCGTGAAGCCCGGGACGTGGCCGGACCGCTCGGACCGGCCGGCGCGCCGGGCGCACGGACGCTTCCTGCGCCTCGTGGCCCAGGTGACGCGCCGTGTCGAGCGCAAGGGCCTGACTGGCCTCTGGGAGAAGGCCGTCCCCCACCGCATCGCCAAGGCCTTCCGCGACAACCTGGGCGGGGCCGTCCAGTCCACGGTCTTCCTGGGCTTCGACGTCATCGGAACGGTCGTCGACGTCATCTTCGCCGGCGCCGGCGCCGGCTGGGCCAAGTGCGTCAAGGTGGGCAAGAACCTGGAGATGCCGGTGGAGATCGGCCTCATCTTCGGCGGCGACACGATCAGCCTCCTGGCGGACAAGGGCAGCGGCTTCACCGTCCAGCAGGGCGTGCGCGAGACCGGGCGGACCAAGTACCAGGCGGAGGGCAAGCGTTACGAGACCCTGATCACGCAGCGCCTGGCCACCCTCGACCCGGCGGCGGCCAAGGCGACCTTCCAGGCCCTCAGCCGCGTCTGCCGCTACTACGTCCCGAAGGTCCACGTCCACTTCGGGCAGTGCCTGAAGGCCTACGAGGCCTTCTACGAGGTGGCCTACCGGGGCCGCGAGCCCGCGCGCGTCGACCGGCGCCCCCGCGCCCGCCGGCTCGAGCTGAAGACCTGCGACGAGACGGTGGACTGTGTGCAGCGCGTCTACCGCCTCTACCACGAGATCCACAAGCTCAAGCAGTACCTCGTCCCCGTCGTGCGCTTCGTGAACGCCGCAAGCTGCCAGGCCGGACTCTGGTCGGACTACTGGCGGGAGAAGGAGCTGTGGAAGCTGGACGAGGCCGAGGGCCTGCTGCGCGGCTTCGACCACGTCGCGCACGACTGCTGCGACGGCAACCGCATCTGCTTCGGCCCGCAGAAGATCTTCCTGGACGAGCACCGCGCCTTCCGCGAGCGGCCCCTGCCCTCGGCGACGCAGCAGGTGCGCGTGAACGAGAGCCGGCCCCATGCGCCCATGCCGACCGCGACCCGCACGCCCATGTGGCGCCCCACGGCGAGCAAGCGGGAGCGCCGCGGCGACGACACCTTCCACGGCCACCAGAAGAAGGCCCAGGCCGAGCGCAAGAAGCGGCTCAAGGCCTTCCAGCGCCTCCTCAAGCAGGACCGGGATCTCCAGCGGCGCCGCAAGGAGTTGAAGGAGGCCACCAAGAAGGCACTCCTGATGGAGAAGGACGAGCGCATCGCCCGCTTCGTGGACGCCGGCACGGAAGCCGCCGGCGCGGCAGGGGACGCCGGCCAGCGCTTCACGCGCCTGCTGACGGACGTCGGGCTCCTCGTGGAGCACCGCCACTGGCTGGCCGGCAAGCTGCGCTGGCTCACGCGCTACCTCGCGCCCACGAGCCGCACCGAGGTGGCCGTGGACGTGGTCGCGCTGACGGTGGGCATCGGCGGCGGCGTGGCCGTGACGGTGGTCACCGAGGGGATCGGCGCCGGCGTGGGAGCGATGATCATCGTGGCCGCCTGGGGCGTCGGCAAGCTGGTCGGCGGCTGGATCCTCAAGCTCCTCACCGGCAAGCTGGAGGGCGCCTACGACGACTGGATCCTCCAGCGCGGCCGCGAGTGGTACGGCGGCAAGCTCTCGGGGCGCAAGCGCCTGCGCCTGATCCGCAACAGCGAGCCGTCGGTGAAGGTGGCCAGCCACCTCGTCAGCGCCGCCAAGAACTACCGCCGCCTCGAGTACTACCGCGGCGCAGACAGCCTGGCCGACCGGATCAAGGATTGTGAGGACCTGACGCAGTACGTGTGGGCCGTGCACAAATTCCAGCACCACGCCGTCAAGGTCGTGGAGTACAACCGGCCCCTGCTGGACTTCGTCCTGACGGTGACGCGCAACCTCGAGCGGTGGGAGAACCGCCTCGCCAATGGCGCCGGGCGCTGCCTCCGGGCCTGCCACGACTTCGTGGCTTCGGAAGGGGCCAGCGGCGAGGATTGCTGGCATTCCCATGTGGCGAGCTGCGGCCGTTTCTACAAGAGGAAACGCTTCAACTTCTTCCGGCAGGCCAGGAACACGGCCGACCTGGCCGACCGCAAGTCTCGGTCCTGTTACGGGCCGTTTTCCAAGACCCTCGCCAAGTACGCGCGACGGCCCCTGGACCTCAGCCTCTCCTTCTCCACGGCCTCGCGAGGAGCCCACCGCACCAAGGTCCGCCAGGCCCTGGAAGAGCTCGAGGCCGATCGGATCATCCGGGACGAGGAGAACTAGGCCGCCGGCGCGCCTAGCCGGCGGCATGCGGCCTGGCGGATCGGCTCGAACAGGCGGCATGCGGGCCGGCGGACCGGCCCGCGCCAGCGCCGGGGCGGCGTCGATTTCGGTGGAACCTCGCCGTGAATACACCGTACATTCCCCGGTATCCGACACCGTCCCGACCGCCACATCCGATCCCCCACTATCGCCGCTCCAGCGGCTGCACTTTCTTTGCACGAGGTGCCACCATGTCAACATACGCTCCCACGGCAGCCGGAGCGCGCCGCCTCGCATCGGCCGCTCGGTTCCCGCTCGTCCTGATCCTGCTGCTGGCCCTGTCCCTGCCCGCCGCTGCCAGCGACTGGCGGGGTCGCAGCGAGACGCGGGACGGTGTCGCCCACGTGATGAATCCCGATCAGCCCATGGAGTCCGCGCAGACCCTGCCGCTGAAGGAGCTCTGGCGTCTGGGCGGAGACAGCGAGGACGAGAACGAGTTCTTCGGCCTCATCTCGCGCATCATCACGGACGCCGACGGCAACGTCTACCTGCTGGACAGCCAGCTCAGCGAGGTCAAGGTCTACTCGGCCGACGGCGAGTACCTGAACACCCTCGGCCGCGAGGGCGAGGGCCCCGGCGAGTTCATGCGCGCCAACAGCGTCTTCTTCGCGCCCGGCGGGACCATCGGCGTGCTCCAGGCCGCTCCGGCCCGCCTGGTCCGGCTCACCCACGACGGCGAGCCGGCCGGCGACTTCGATCTGCCCACGCGCGAGGACGGCGGCTTCCGCATCTTCATGGGCGCCCAGAGTGCCGGCGACCAGCTCTACTTCCTCTACATGGACCAGATCTTCGACCAGGGCCACCTGACGCAGAACTGGACCCTGAGCAGCATCGACGCCGAGGCACAGGCCGTGGCCGAGTACTACAACGAGGCGCGCGAGTTGGACTTCGCCAATCTCGTCATCGACGAGGAGAAGCTGGACACGGTCCAGAACCGCTGGATGGTCGGCCATGACGGCCGCGTCTACGCGGCCGCCAGCCACGATCGCTACGAGATCATGAGCTGGGAGGCGGACGGCGGCGGCGCCCGCGTCATCGAGCGCGACTACGATTCCTACAAGCGCGACAGCGACCAGAAGCAGGAGATGTACGACCTTTACGAGGCCTTCACGCGGCAGGCGCCCAACGCCACCATCAAGGTCAGCGACAACGACGCGGACGTCTTCCGCTTCTACCCGCGCGAGGACGGCAGCCTCTGGGTGCTTTCCAGCCGCGGCGTTCGCGAGCGGCCCGAGGGCGCGCTGGGCGTCTTCGACGTGTTCGACGCCGACGGGCGTTTCGTCCGCCGGGTGACGCTCATGGGCGAGGGCGACCCGCGCCAGGACGGCCTTCACTTCATGGGCGACCGGCTCTACGTGGTCACCGACCTGATCTCCGCGGCCCTGGCCCTGCAGGGCGGCGGCGTGGCCGGCGGCGAGGAGGAGGAGGAGGCCGCGCCCATGGCCGTCATCTGCTACCGGATCGGCAGCTAGACCGGAAGGACGACGCGATGCACCGTATCGCACAGGCAAGGAAGCGGCCGCACGGCGGCCGCGGGTGGTACCCGATCCTCCTGCTGTCGGCCGCGCTGGCCCTGGCCGGCTGCGGGGACGGCGGTGGCGACGGCGGCGCCGCCGACAGCACGGCGGCCGACAGCGCCGGGGCCGAGACGCAGAAGAACGAGAAGCAGAGCAGCGTGGAAGCCGCGGCCGTGATCCGCGGCGATCTCGTCCTGCCCATCACGGCCGAGGGCCATGTCCGCGCGCGCCACGAGGCGGACATCCGCAGCGAGGTGGCGGGCCGCGTGAGCATCATGGCGGCGGTCGAGGGCGAACGCGTGCGCGCCGGCCAGATCCTGCTGCGCCTCGACGACCGCGAGTACCGCGTCGCCCTGGTCGAGAGCGAATCCACCTACCTGCAGGCCCTGGGCCGGCTGGCCGTCGAGGACGAGCCCGCGGCCCTGAGCGAGCGACTGCAGGTGGGCGACGCCACCGGCCGGAACGGCGGCGACATCTGGCGCGACTCCCTGGACGAGCAGCTCGCCGCCCTGCAGGACGGCGGTTATCGCCGCGAGCTGGCCGAGGCCCGCACGGGCATGGCTGGCGCGCGGGCGGCGGCCGAACGGGCGCGCTTCAACCTGGAGCGCTGCGAGATCCGGGCTCCCTTCGACGGCGTCGTCACGGACCTCACCCTCTCGCCCGGCGAGTGGGTCAGCGCCGGCCAGGTGCTCTGCTCCCTGGTGGACGATGTCCACCTGGAGGCCGAGGTGGAGGTGCTGGAGTCGGAGCTGGGGCACCTCGCGCTGGGCCGCCCGGTCCTGATGGCCGTGCCGGCCCTCGGCGACACCCTGCCCCTGACCGTGGACATCGTCAGCCCGCGGCTGACGCCCGAGAGCCGCAGCTGCGGGGTCCGCCTGCGTTTCGAGAACCGCGACGGCCGCATCAAGCCGGGCATGTTCGTTCGCGCCGACATCGCCGGCGAGATTCTCCCGGACCGACTCCTGGTGCCGCGCGAAGCGGTCCTGACGCGCGACGGCCGTCCCCTGGTCTTCAAGATCGAGGACGGCATCACCCAGTGGATCTACGTGCGGCTGGGCAGCCGCAACGCGCGCTTCGTCGAGGTGGAGCGGGTCCTTCAGGGCGGCAGCCTGGCGGCCGGCGACCAGGTGGTGACCTCCGAGCACCTGACCCTGACGCACGGCGCTCCGGTCAAGGTCACGCGCCTGCACACGCCACGCACGGCCTGGCGGATAGCGGGGGACGCGGAGCGATGATACGCGGCGCCATCCACCGCCCCATCGCCATCAGCATGCTCTTCATGGCCCTGGTGCTCATCGGCGTGCTGAGCTACCGGCGCCTGCCCGTGGATCTGCTGCCGGCCATCAACTACCCGCGCCTGACGATCATCACGACCTACGAGGACGTGCCCGCCGGCGAGCTGGAGCGCCTGGTCACGCAGCCCCTGGAAGAGGTGGTCACGGCCCTGTCCGGCGTGCGCTCGGTGATGAGCCGCACGCGCGAGGGCATCTCCGCCATCACGGTGGAGTACGAGTGGGGCACGCAGATGGACTTCGCCAACCTGCACCTGCGCGAGGCCATCGACCGCGTCGCCTACCGGGACGATTTCCCCGAGGACGCCGAGGCGCCGCTGATCCTGCGCTGGGATCCCACCTCGCGCCCCATCAGCGTGCTCGTGCTCGAGGGCGAGGGCCGCCAGGAGCAGCTCAGCGATTTCGCGCGCGAGGTGGTCAAGCCGGCCCTGGAGCAGGTGGACGGCATCAGCCAGGCCGAAGTGGTGGGCGCCGCCGAGCGGGAGATCCGCGTCGAGCCCGACGCGGAGAAGCTGGCCCTCTACGGTATCGACCTCGAGGACATCCGCGCGGCCCTGGCGCGCAGCAACGTCACCTTCCCGGGCGGCCGCGTCCGGCAGGGCCCCCTCTACCTGAGCCTGCGCATCGCCGGCGAGTTCGAGTCCCTGGACCAGATCGCCGCCACGGACGTGGCGCAGCGCGGCGGCCGGAACGTCCGCATCAGCGACGTGGCCCGCGTCTTCGAAGGGGTGAAGGAGCCGGAGGGCTACACGCTCCTGGGCGACGGGCAGGTGGTGTCCATCCTCCTCTACAAGGAGCCCGACGCCAACACCCTGCAGGTGGCCGCCGAGGTGGACCGCGCCCTCGACGTCCTGTCCGAAGGCTACCGCGACTTCGACTACCGCTTCGTCTACCGCGACGCCGAGTACGTCCAGGCGAGCTTCTCGGGTCTGGTTCAGTCCCTGGTCATCGGCGCCATCCTGGCCTTCCTCGTTCTCTTCCTCTTCCTGCGCGACATGCGCAGCCCGCTCGTGGTCGGCGCGGCCATCCCGGTGTCCATCTTCATCACCTTCGCCCTGCTCTACTTCGGCAAGGTGAAGCTCAACCTGATGAGCCTGGGCGGCCTCTCGCTGGCAGCCGGCATGCTGGTGGACAACGCCATCGTCGTGCTCGAGAACATCACGCGCCACCTGGAGGCGCGCCGTCCGGACGGCGCGCCGGACGCGGACGGCATGGCGCGCCGGCGCCGCGTGGCGCAGGCCGCCGAGCTGGGCGGGCGCGAGATGGCGCGGCCCGTGGTGGCCGCGACCCTGACCACGGTGGCCGTCTTCTTCCCCGTGGTCTACGTGCCTGGAATCGCCGGCGCCTTCTTCCGGGACCAGGCCCTCACCGTGACCTTCAGCCTGCTGGTGTCCATCGCCGCCGCCCTGCTGCTGCAGCCGATGCTCGCGGCCCGCATCCTGGCGGCCCGCCGGGGCGAGCCGCGGGGCCTGTTCCGCCTGAGCGAGCGAGCCTTCAACGCCTTCAACGACCGCTACCACCGCGCCCTGGCGCGGGCCCTGGGCCACCCGCGCCGGATGCTCTTGATCCTGGTCCTCGCTCTCGCCGCCGTGGCGCTCCTGGGTGCGCGCCTTCCGCGCGGCTTCATGCCCGAGCAGAGCTCGACCAATCTGCGCCTGGAGCTGGAGCTGCCCGCCGGCGCGGCCCTGGAGGAGACGCGCCGCGTGACGGGCGATCTGGGCGCCTGGCTGGCGGAGAACCCCGACGTGCGCAGCGTCTTCAGCCAGGTGGGCCGCACCGAACGCACCCTGGCCGCGCTGCGCGACTACACCGCGCCCAACACGGCCCGGATGACCATCATCCTGCAGTCCGGCCGCGACGGGCGCCAGCGCGCCGAGCGGGTCATGGACGCCGTGCACGCGCGCCTGGCCGGCGTGCCCGGCCTGGCCTTCCAGTTCCGCGACGAGGGCATCGGTCTCGCCGAGCTTCTCGGCAGCGGCGGCGCTCCCTTCAACCTGGGCGTCGTGGCCGAGGACCCATCCCTCGCGGCCGCCGTCGCCGAGGACCTGGAGCGGCGCCTGGCCGCCGTGCCGGGCCTCGTCGATCTCAAGGTGGACCGCGTCCTGGGCACGCCCAACCTGGTCGCCCGGCTGGACCGGGAAGAGATCCTGCGCTGCGGCCTCAGCGCCGAGCAGATCACCCGCGAGCTGCGGGATCGCGTCAGCGGCGTCGTCGCCACCACCTTCAACGAGGTGGAGCAGCGCGTGGACATCGCCGTGCGCCTGCCCTACGACGAGCGCCGCAACCTGACGACGGCCCTCGCGGCGCCCATGCCCGTGGCGGGGAACCGGAACGTGCCCCTGGGCAGCTTCCTCCGGTTCGAGGAGGAGCGGCCCCTGCGCGAGCTGCTGCGCCGCAACCAGCGGCGCATGGTCACCATCACCGGCGACCTGCGCGGCCGCGGCCTGGACGAGGTCTGGCGCGACGCCATGGCCGTCGCCGCGGCGGGCACGCTGCCCGAGGGCGTGGAGCTGCTGCAGGCCGGCGAGCAGGAGGCCATGCGCAGCAGCTTCCGCGACCTCGGCTGGGCCATGATCCTGGCCATCCTGCTCGTCTACATGATCCTGGCGGCCCAGTTCGAAAGCTTCCTCGATCCCCTGCTCATCGCGGTCGTGCTGCCCATCGGCCTGGCCGGCGCCATCATCGCCATCGCCGTGACGGGCAACAGCCTGAACATCCTCTCGCTGATCGGCGCCCTGGTCCTGCTCGGCATCGCCGTCAACGACGCCATCGTCAAGGTGGATACCATCCGCCGGCTGCGGGAGGAGGGCATGGAGGGACATGCGGCGGTGATGGCCGCCAGCCGCATACGCCTGCGCCCGATCCTGATGACCAGCGTGACGACGGTGCTGGCCATGCTGCCCATGGCCATCGGCATGGGCAGCGGCGAGCAGCTCCAGCGGCCCCTGGCCGTGACCATCATCGGCGGGCTCTCGCTGACCACGGCCCTGACCCTCTTCTACACGCCGATCCTCTACGAGATCGGCCACCGGCTGGGGCCGGGCCGACGCGGCGGGACGCGGCCGTGACCGGGGGCGGGAGGGCACCATGACCCGCTTCTTCCTGCGGCACCCGGTCAGCACCTGGATGGTCTTCGCCGCCTTCCTGGTCATGGGCCTCTACGCCCTGCCCAAGCTGAAGATCGAGGCCATCCCCGAGGTGGACCTGCCCTCCCTCAGCGTGGAGACGACCTGGAACGGCGCCTCGCCGCAGGCCATCCAGCGGTCCATCACGCTGCCCGTGGAGGAGGCCGCGCGACGCCTGCCGGGAGTCGAGTCCGTGACCAGCACCAGCCGGCCGGGGCGCTCCGTCGTCGAGGTCTCCTTCCGCCGGGGCACGGACCTGGAGTTCGCGCGGCTGGAGCTCTCCGAGCAGATCGGCGCCCTGCGGCGCGACCTGCCGCTGGGCGCCCGCCAGCCCCAGATCCGCGCCTATGTGCCAGAGGAGTTCCGCGTCGAGCAGTTCTTCAGCTTCAGCCTCGACTCGCCGCTGGCCCCCAACGAGCTGCGGCAGCGGGCCGAGACCTGGATCCTGCCGCGCCTGCTGGCCGTGTCGGGCGTGGCCGACGCCCAGGTCATGGGCGGCGCCCGGCCGCTGCTGCGCGTCCGACTGGACCGCGAGCGGCTCGATCTCTACGGCATCGGCGCCGGCGAGGTCTTCGCGGCCCTGGCCGCCTTGGACGACATCGAGGCGTCCGGCGCCGTGAGCGAGGACGGGCTCGAGAAGGCCGTGTCCCTGCGCGAGGAGGTCAGCCTCGAGCGGATCGCCAGCGCCGTGGTCGCGCGCCGCGGCGATCGGTGCTTCCGCCTGGACCAGCTCGCCGAGCTGGACCCGGGGCACGAGGATCTCGTCTACATCGTGCGCGCCGACGGGCGCAACGTCGTGCAGCTGGCCGTGGAAAAGCGCAGCGGCGCCAACACGGTGGGGGTCAGCAAGGCCCTGCGCGACCTCCTGCCCGTGCTCGAGGCCTCGTTGCCCTTCGACGCCCGCTTCCACATCGACGCGGACCAGGGCCAGGACCTCGAGGACAAGCTCTGGGAGCTGGTCTATCGCTCCCTGGTCATCCTCGGTCTGCTCTTCCTGCTCATGGCCATCAGCCTGAGGCAGGTGAAGCTCACCGGCATCGTCGTCGGCTCCATCTTCTTCGCGATCCTCATCTCGCTGAGCCTCTTCTACTTCCTCCGCCTCTCGGTGAACTTCATCACCATCAGCGGCCTCACGGTGAGCTTCGGACTGCTGCTGGACAACAGCATCCTCGTGCTGGACGGCATCCACCGGCGGGTGCAGAGCCTGGGCGGCGCCGGCTGGGCGGAACTCGACCGGCGCGGCAAGCTGGCCGTGGCCACGCAGGCCATCGTGGCGGGCACGAGCGAGGTGTCCTTCCCCATCCTGGCGACCACCCTGACGACCCTCGTCGTCTTCGCGGCCTTCATCTTCCTCTCCGGGCGCCTGGCCCTCTACTACGTTCCCCTGGCGGTCGCGGTGGCCACCGCCCTGCTGGCCTCCCTCTTCGTGGCCTTTGGCTGGCTGCCCGTGGTCCTGGAGCAGGGCTGGGCAAGGCCCCTGGTGAACCGCCTGGGCATCGGCTCGCGCCGGCTGGCGGACGAGGCGGCGGTGGCGCGCTTCGTCGAGGAGCAGAACGGCGCCGACACGGCGCCGGGCTGGTTCGAGCGCGTCCTGCAATGGCTGCAACGCTTCTGGTGGCTGGTGCTGCCGCCCGTCGCCGCCGCCATCGTCTGGGGTTTCGTCTGGATCTACCCCAACAAGGTGATCAAGGGCGGTTTCTTCCGGATGCCCGACCGCGAGCAGCTCTTCCTCTACCTGCAGATGCCCGAGGGCACCGACGTCAAGGTCACCTCGGAGATCCTCGGCGCCTTCGAGGAGAAGCTCCAGCCCGTCCCCGCGGGCGCGCGCATGCTGGCTCGCTGCTTCGACAACCGCGGCTTCCTGGACGTCGAGTTCGAGGACGACCTGCTGCGCACCGAGATCCCCAGCCATTACCGCGCCCTGCTCGTGGAGCAGGCTGACATCACCGGCGGCAGCTCGGTCTATATCCGCGGCTTCGCGGACCAGCCCTACTTCCGCGGCACCTTCGGCGGCGTCAACCTCAACTCGACCATCCGCATCTCCGGCTACAACTCGCGCCGACTCCACGAGATCGCCGACGGCGTCCTGGCTCGCCTCCAGCGAAACCGGCGCGTCCGCCACCCGCGCGTCACGAGCGGCATGCAATACGAGCGCGCCGCCCAGGACGAGACCGTCATCAACATCGATCGGCAGCGCCTGGCCGAGCACGGCCTCAGCGCGACGGACCTCGTGCGCCGGCTCCAGCTCCTGCTCGGCGTGGATCTGCCCTGGACACTGCTGCTCGACGGCCGGCAGCAGCAGGCCCAGCTCTTCTACACCGACGCCGAGACCATGGAGTACGACCTGCTCCTGGCCCAGCTCATCGACACGCCCTTCGGCGGTCAGGTGCGTCTCGACGACCTGATCGAGGTGGCCACCATTCCCACGCGTGGCTCGGTGGTCCGCGAGGATCAGCGCTACACCGTTTACATCAACTGGGAATACGTCGGCACGGACCGCATGCGCCGCGCCACCATCCTGCGCGCGCTGGACGCGCTCGAGCTGCCCTACGGCTACGAGGCCGAGGAGGCCGAGCAGACCTTCATCTCCGAGGAGGAGCAAGGCGAGCTGAACCTGATGCTCATCCTGGCGGGAGTCTTCATCTTCATGGTCCTCGCCGCCCTCTTCGAGTCCGTGCCCCTGCCCTTTCTCGTCCTCAGCTCCCTGCCGATGGCCATGCTCGGCGTCTTCATCGCCTTCTGGATGACGCGGGCCGCCTTCGATTCCTCGGCCCGGATCGGTCTGGTGCTGGTCTTCGGCATCGTCGTCAACAACGCCATCCTGCTGGTCAGCCGCTATCGCCACGAGGCCGAGCTGATCCTCCGCCGCCGGCTGGGCGGCGATCCGGGCGTGGAGGCCGCCCTCTTCCCCGGCCTGCGCCGCCAGCTCGGCGGGTGGCACCTGCGGCGCCTCGCCATGCCCGAGGCCGCCGCGATGCTGCGCCGCGCCGTGGCGCGCGGCACGCACGTGCGGCTGCGCTCCATCCTGCTCACCAGCGGCACGACCATCGTCGGCCTGGCGCCACTGCTGGTCCACTTCAAGCCCAGCGACGACCGGGACATCTGGGAGAACCTGGCCCTGTCCTCCATCGGCGGCCTGGCGGCCAGCACCCTGCTCCTGATCCTGGCCATGCCGCCGCTCTACTACGTCTGTACGCGTTTCGCCTGGTGGGTGGCCCGGGTCGCCGGCCGCCTGTGGCACGGCGCCAGGCGGAAGCCCGAGCCGGCCCCCGCCCACCCGGCGGCCTGAGCGCCGCATGGATCGCCTGCGAGAAGGGCCCGCTCCCCGGAGAGCGGGCCCTTCTGTCAGCGCTGGGAGCGACGGGCGCCGGGCGCTCAGAAGCTCTTTAGCGTCCTCGCCTCCTCGTCGCTGAGCGGGAAGAAGGGCGGGCTGTTGCCCTCCCCCTTGTCTGCCGGCGCCGAGGCGACGGTCGGCGCCAGCGTCCTCGGCCGGGGCGCCGCCTGCGACCGGGCCGGCTGAGCGCTCAGGTTGAAGCGCCCGACCATGGCCCGCATCTCACTGGACTGGCTCGACAGCTCCTCGCCGGCGCTGGCCGATTCCTCGGCGTTGGCCGCCGTCTGCTGCGTCACCTGGTTCAGCTGATCGACGGCCTGGGTGATCTGCTCCACGCCCTCGCTCTGCTGGCTCGAGGCCGTGTCGATCTCCGCCATCACCTCCGCTACCTTGCGGATGTGATCGGTGATCTCGTCCAGCTGCGACGTGACGTCCTGGTTGAGGCTCACGCCCTGCTCCGAGTTCGCCGCCGCCTCCTCGATCAGCGCCGAGGTGCTCTTGGCCGCCTCTGTGCTGCGCATGGCCAGGTTCCGCACCTCCTCGGCCACCACCGCGAAGCCCTTGCCCGCCTCGCCCGCGCGCGCCGCCTCGACGCTCGCGTTCAGGGCCAGCAGGTTCGTCTGGAAGGCGATCTCGTCGATGGTCTTGACGATCTTCGCCGTCTCGTCCGAGGACGTCTTGATCTTCTCCATGGCCTCGCTCAGGCGCCGCATTGCTTCCTGGCCCTGGTCCGCGCTGTGACGGGCCGCGTCGGCCAGGCTGCGCGCCTCCTGGGCGTTGTCGCTGTTGCGCTTGGTCATGGAGGCCATCTCCTGCAGGCTGGCGCCGATCTCCTCGATGCTGCTGGCCTGCTCGCTGGCGCCCTGGGCCAGGCCCTGGCTGCCGGTGGAGATCTGGCCCGCCGCGCTGGCCACCTGCTCGCTGCCCACGGCCACCTGCTGCATGCTCTCGTCCAGGTTGCGCGCCGCCTTGTTGATGGAGTCCTTGATCTTGGCGTAGTCGCCGCGGTAATCACCCTGCATGCGCGCCGTCAGGTCGCGGGCGGCCATGGCTTCGAGGATCCGCGCGGCCTCGTTGACCGGCGTGACCACGGCATCCAGCGTGGCGTTGACGCCCTCGACGATCTTGCGGTAATCGCCCTCGTGGCGCGTCGCGTCGGCCCGCGTGTCGAGGCGGCCCTCCGTGCCGGCCTGGGCCAGCGTGGCGACGTCGTCGACAACGCCGCGGATCGCCGTCTTCGTGCGGCCCAGGGCCGCGGCGATGTTCTGGAAGACCCGGCTGGTCTCCTCGGTGTCCGCGTCGGCCTCCGCCGGCGTAACGTCGATGTGCAGGTCGCCGGCGGCGATCTGGTCCAGGGCGCCGGTGAGCTTGTCCACCTCGGCGTCCTGGTAGGCCTTCACCTTCTCCGCCTGCCGCTGTGCCTTCTTGATCTCCGTCAGGTCCGTCAGCACCACCAGCAGGCCCGCGCATGCGTTGCGCCGGTCCAGGATCGGCACCACGGTGTAGCTCACGTCGTGCGTCTTCCCGCCCGGACGGATCACCGTCTGGGAGCTGGTGATCTTCTTGCCGTCCCGCGCCATGCGCAGCGCGCAGGTGTTGCTGCCGAAGTCGTCCGCCTTGAAGTAGGCGTTGTAGTCCTTCTCGATCACCTCGGCCTGGTCGACGCCCACCAGGTCCGCACCCGTCTTGTTCAGGTACTGGAAGGTCAGGTCCGGCTTCAGGTACATCACGGGCGAGGGAACGGCGTCCAGATGACCGACCATGGCATCGAGAAGAGTGTTGATGCCCCGCATGACGTTGCCGTACTCGCCGCCGTGCTGATCCACGTCGCCGCGGGCGTCGAAGCGGCCGCAGAGGGCGGAGATGACGAGGCGGTGGGCGCCCTCGGACAGGGAGGAGATGCTCTCCTTCATGTTTTGCATGGCGGCGCCGAGCTCATCCTGCTGCGAGGCGAGTTCGAGGTTCGCCGCGAGATCGCCGTTGCCGATCTGCGTGGCGATGGAAGCCTTCTCCTTGATGTACGCGAGCATCGCCCGGAAGGACTCGGCCAGCCGTCCAACCTCGTCCGCGGAGTGGAACGTGATCTCCTGATCCAGGTCGCCGACGGCCAGGCGCTGCGCGGTCTCCCCCATGCTGCGCAGGGGGCGGGCGATGCGGCTGGCCAGGGCCAGGGCCGCGAACGCCGACAGCAGCATCATCACCAGGCCGGAGCCGATGACCGCCAGGAGCATCTGATTGAAGGAGGCGGCCACGGCGGCGGTGGACTCGGCGAAGTCGTCCTCGTAGGTGCCGACGCCGATGACCCAGTCCCAGGGTGCGAAGTAGCTGACCGCGGCGACCTTGTAGCGGACGACGTCCTCCCCCTGGTTCTTCCAGGGATAGCGCTTGAAGGCGACCTCGCCCTCGGGCAGCGCGATTGCCGTGTTCACGATGTCCTGGATGAAGAGGTTGCCGTCGCTGTCGCGCGCCTCCCAGATGTTCTCTCCGTCCCGCTTGCCGTCCTTGGAGATGATGTAGTGGCCCTTCTCGGCGCCGCTGCCGCCAAGCACGTAGATGTAGCCGCTTTTGCCGACCGTGATGTCCATGATGCCCTGGCGCAGGCTCTGGATGTCGTCCTGGGGCACGCCGACGTACAGCACGCCGGCCAGCTCGCCGTCGTCGCCGTAGAGAGGCTTGTAGGCCGTGACGTACCACCCGTTGACCACGTAGGCGCGTCCGACAAAGGTCTCGCCGCGCTTGATGGCGCTGATCACCGGATTGGGGCGGCCATCGGGATTGACGGCAGGGATGTAGGTACCCGTGGCGCGCGTGCCGTCCGTCTTCTCGACGTTGGTGCATATCCGGAGCATGTCACCCGCGGCATTCACACGCTGGAAGATGGTGCAGGTGCCACCCATCAGCTGCCTGACCCTGTCCACGACGGGCGAGGTTATCCGCGGATCGCGGTTCTCGCGAAACTCCGTGGTGCCGGCCGCCATGACGGGCAGGCTGACGCGCGAGGAGGCCTTCGTGTACTGGTTCACGGCCTCCCAATCCGCCAGCTCGTCGGTCAGGCGCAGGGAGCCGGCCTGCGTCAGCAGCTCGCCGGCCACTTCCAGATCGGCGCGCAGCTTCTGCTCCAGGCTCTCCTGGTAGACGCGGCACATGAGCAGGACATCACGGCTGATCTTCGCCGTCTCGCCCTTGGACAGGGTGTCAATCTCGGCGAGCATGTCCTCCTGAAGACGGGATTTCTGTATTCCCACCACGACGATGAGACATGCCACCGTGAGCGTCACGGCGGCGATGCCCAGTGTCAGGATCTTGCCCTTGATGGTCTTTATGCGCATGACTGTCCCCTCGCAGCCCTGTCACCATCCCTGTCCCGTTCCGGCCGGTGACGGATGGTGGTGCTTTTTAGAATACTTAATGGCCCATGGGTGGAAGATCGGGTCTCATGCCGTCCCCCTTGCTTCCATCTATTCGTCTCTAAATCAGCGACCTTTAAGGCAATTTGCGCGCGAATTTCTTACTGTTCGACCATCACACGCCATCGCGCCGAGAAGAAAGGAATGGAGAAATCCCCTCACGAAATCGGTAATGCAAAGCTTACATGGATTGCACACAGCGCCGAGCAGGCAGCGCTCGTGGAGACGGCCGCCGGCGGCGCAGGCGATCTAGGGATGGATCTCGTCTCGGAAGCGCTCGAGGGCCTTCTCCAGCTCGCGCAGACGGGCGGTCATCCCGCCCAGGCGATCCTCGCGTCCGTCGGCCTCCATGACAGCGGCGATCCGCCGCACCTGGGCTGCGCCGACGTTGGCCGAGGAGCCCTTGAGTGTGTGCGCGAGACGGGTGACCGCCTCCCGATCGCCTTCGAGGATGGCCTGGCGCAGGGCTTCCACCTGGTTGGGCGTTTCGGTGATGAAGAAGGCGACCAGCTCCTCGAGAAGCTCCTCGTCACCCCCCAGCCGATCCAGGAAGTCCGCTCGCTCGAAGATCGCCTCGTCTTCGCAGCCGCCGCCGGCGCAGGCCGCCGCCGGCTCGCCGCAGCCTCCGAGGGCGCGGAACACGGCCGCGTGGAGCTGGGAAAGCTGAATCGGCTTGCCCAGGAAATCGTCCATCCCGGCTTCGAGGCAGCGGCGGCGGTTCTCCTCCAGCCCGTGAGCGGTCAGGGCGATCACGGGCACGTCGCGGTTGCGGACCCCGGATCGTGGATCCCGGATGCGCCGCGTGGTCTCGACGCCGTCCAGATCCGGCATCTGCACGTCCATGATGACGACGTCGAAGTCCCGCTCGCGCAGGGCCGCCAGGGCGGCCTCGCCTGTCGGAACGGCCTCGACCTCCAGCTCCAGCTTGCGGAGCTGCTCCAGGGCCACGACGCGGTTGGTCGGGTTGTCCTCGACGAGAAGGGCTCGCGGGCGATCCGCCGCCGCGCCGGCAGGAGGCGTGGCTTCGCCGGGGGCGGGCGCCCCGTCGCTCTCCAGAACGCGGGCCAGGCAGGCGCCGAGCTGGCCCTGGCGCAACGGCTTGGTAAGGCGCTCGGCCGCCAGGTCGCGACGCAGGGTGTCCTCGCCGTTGGGCGCCCCGTGCGGCGCGAGCAGGATGGGCACCGTGGCCGCCAGGGCCGGCTCACGCCGACGGGCTTCGGCGAGCTCCTCGCCGGGTTCCCCCTGCAGGACGGCGGCATCGGCGAGGAGGATGGCGTGGGGATCCCCCGCGGCGACGGCGGCGCGCAGCCGCGGCAGCACCTCCTCGCCGGCCTCGACGGATTCGGGCCGGCAGCCGCAGGCGCGCAGCATCTCGGCATGCACCAGGCGCGCGCTGGCGTTGCCCTCGGCCACCAGGACGCGGCGTCCCGCGCCGCCCGTCCAGGGCGCCGCCGCGCCATCCGGCGCCTCCGTCTCGAGGGACAGGGTGAACCAGAAGGTGGAGCCGCTGCCCTCCTCGCTGACGAGGCCGATCTCCCCGCCCATCAGCATCACCAGCCGCTTGGCGATGGCCAGCCCCAGCCCGGTGCCGCCGTACTTGCGTGAGGTGCTGGCATCCACCTGGGTGAAGCTGTCAAAGAGCTGGCCGTGGCTGGCGGCCGGGATGCCGATACCCGTGTCGGAGACGCTGAAGCGGAAGCGGCAGCGCTGCGCGTCCTGCCGGTCCAGGCCGACGCGGATCAGGACCTCGCCGCGCTCGGTGAACTTGACGGCGTTGCCGGCCAGGTTCATGAGCACCTGCTGGAGGCGCCGCCGATCGCCGCGCACGCGCAGGGGCAGCTCGGACTGCAGGAAGCAGATGAACTCGAGGCGCTTTCGCGCTGCTTGGGGCGCCAGGAGCTCCACAACCTCCTCCACGGCGCGCCGCAGCTCGAAGGGGCGCACGTCCAGCTCCAGCTTGCCCGCCTCCATCTTGGAGAAGTCGAGGACCTCGTTGATGATGCCCAGGAGCGTCACCGCCGAGCCATGCAGGACCTCCACGTGGTCCCGCTGCTCGGCCGTGAGATCGCGGGCGCGCAGCAGCTCCGCCATGCCGATGATCCCGTTCAGGGGCGTGCGGATTTCATGGCTCACGTTGGCGAGGAACTCCCCCTTGGCCCGGCTGGCCGAGTCCGCCTCGCTGGCCATGCGCTTGGCGTGACGGATGGAGGCCGCCAGCTGCTGGTTGCTCGTCTCGAGGCGCCGGCGCGCCCGCTCGGCCTCCTCCATGGCATTCTGCAGCGCCCGCTCGCTGGCCTTGCGCTCGCTGATGTCCACGAGGGTGGTGACCACAAAGAGCGGCTGGCCGTCCTCGCCGGCCAGGACCTTGACGTTCTCCAGGGCGGGAAAGCGGCTGCCATCGCGGCGGCGATGCCACACCTCGCGAGCGACGAAACCGCCGTCGCGGCGGATGATCTCCTCCAGCGCGCGGGCCTGCGGACCGTACTCGTCGCCGTAGAGCTCGCGGCCGTCGCCGCCGATGAGATCCTCGGGCCGGTAGCCGTGCATGGCCGCCAGGGTCTCGTTGACGTAGAGCACGCGGCCCTCGCGATCGGCGATGCCCGTGCCGTAGTTGGCCGTGTCGGCGATGGTCTTGAACAGGCGCAGCTCGTCCTCGACATGCCGGCGGGCCGTGACGTCGCGGGCGTAGCCGCGCGAGCCGGTGAAGCGGCCCGCCGCGTCGGAGATGGGCGACAGGTTCGCCTCGAAGACCACGCGGCGACCGTCGCGATCCGGCATGGTGAACTCGAGGCTCAGGCGCTCCGGCTCGCGGCGCATCCGGGCCAGGAGGCCCTCGACGCGCTCGCGGTCCTCGGGCACCACCAGCCCGGCCAGGCGGCACCCCCGTATCGCGCCGGCTTCCCGGCCGAGGAGCTTCGCCACTCGCGGGCCGGCGTAGGTGACGCGGCCCTCGCCGTCGGCTTCCCACACCAGGTCGTCCGTGTCCTCCACCAGGGCGCGGAAGCGCTCTTCGCTGCGCGCCAGGGCGGCCGCCGTCTGACCGGCGCGCCGCCGCAGGGCCAGGGTGAAGACGAAGCCGATGACCACGAGCAGGAAGGCCTCGACCTGGAACAGGCGCGAGCGCCAGGGCAGGTCGAGTCCCAGGCCGATGAGCGGCAGCAGCGGAACGACCGACGGCAGGCGGTGGGTGAACGCGGGTGTGACTCTCTTCATGGCCTGTGGGCGTCTCGCGGCAGCGGGGACGGGGATCGGGTGCCGGGGCGACCCGCTGCGGGCTCTCCCCCTTTCTTCAATGATAGCAATAGGATAGCTGATACAGACTACCAGCGGCCACACTTTCCCCGACTTCGGCCATAGAAAAGCTGGAACCAGGGCTTGACAGAGGGGTATTAGCGGTATTTAAATACCAGAATGAAAGAATGGAGGTCAACCATGCTCAAGATATCGGACGCCGTGAACCTGGGATTCCACGCCATGGCCATCCTGGGCGCGGATCGCAACGGCCGGCGCTATTCGGTCATCGAACTGGCCAACCACCTCGCCGCCTCGGAGAATCACCTGGCCAAGATCATGCAGCGGCTCAGCCGCCAGGGCCTGGTTCAGTCCAAGCGGGGGCCCAGCGGCGGCTTCGTCCTGGCGCGCCCCGCCGTGGAGATCACGCTCCTGGAGATCTACGAGGCCATCGATGGACCGCTGCCCGATCGCCGCTGCCTGATGGACCACCCCATCCTCGGCGAGCACCGCTGCCTCTACGGCGACCTGCTGGGGTCCATCCAGGACCAGGTGAGCCGACACCTGCAGAACACGACGCTGGAGAGTATCGCCATCGTGCCCGAGATCTATGAGCAGGCTGTCTGATCCGCTCGCCCTGCTCTTCGCCTGGCTGCTGGAGACCTGGCGCGTCCTCGGGCAGATGGCGCCCTGGCTGCTGTTCGGATTCCTGGTCGCCGGGGCGCTCTCGGTCCTCGTCTCTCCGGCCTGGCTGGAGCGCCACCTGGGCGCGCGCAAGCGCGGGGCGGTCCTGAAGGCCGCCCTGTTCGGCGTGCCGTTGCCCCTGTGCTCCTGCGGTGTGATCCCCGTGGCGGCCTCGCTGCGCCGCCACGGCGCGGGGCGGCCGGCCACGACGTCCTTCCTCCTGTCCACGCCCCAGACCGGCGTCGACTCCATCGTCGTCACCTGGTCGCTCCTGGGACCCGTCTTCGCCGTCTTCCGTCCCCTCGCGGCTCTCGTCAGCGGCATCGCGGGGGGCGCCCTGGTGCGCGCCGTGGACGGCGAGGGCCGTGAGCCGACCGGCGGTGAGCCAGGCGGCGGCCCGGCCGCTTCCGGCGAGGACGCCGGGTGCGGCGCCGCGGCAGCCGGTGAAGCCGGCTGCTGCGCGGACTGCTGCGCGCCTCCCGGGCGTGGCGGCCTGCGCCAGGCGCTCCGCTACGGGCTGGTCACCCTGCCGCGCGACATCGCCGTCGCGCTGCTGCTGGGCGTGGCCATCGCCGGGCTGCTGGCGGCGCTGCTGCCCCCGGACGCGCTGGCCCCCTACCTGGGCGGCGGCGTCCTGTCCATCCTGGCGCTCATGGCGCTGGGGGTGCCTATCTATGTCTGCGCCACGGCCTCGGTGCCCATCGCCGCCGGCCTGATCCACCTGGGCGTCTCCCCCGGCGCCGCGCTGGCCTTCCTCATCGCCGGACCGGCCACCAACGCCGCCACCATCACCACGGTCTGGCGTGTGCTCGGCCAGCGCACCACCATCGCTTACCTGGCCACCATCGCGGCCAGCGCCGTGGGCTGGGGACTGCTCCTGAACTGGCTGCTCCCCACGGCCACGGCCAGCTTCCCCGGCCTGGCCCACCACCACCACGACGCGGCGACCACCGCCTGGCTGGATCCGACAGCGGCCGTGGCGCTGCTGCTTCTGCTTGCGGTCTCCTATGCGATCACGCGGCGCGCGGAAGGAAGGGCGGTTGCGATGAACGACGCCGACACCACCGGCGGCCTGACGCTGGCCGTCAGGGGCATGACCTGCAGCCACTGCGCTGAAAACGTGCGGCGAGCCCTGATGGCGGTGCCGGGCGTGCGCGCGGCCGAGGTGGATCGATCCCACGGCCAGGCGCGGATCCTGGGGCGCGATCTCGATGCGGCGCGGCTCGCGGCGGCCGTGGAGGCCGCGGGCTACGAGGCCACGCCCGCCGGCGACTAGGCTCCGGCCAGGGCGGCGAGGGCCGGCTCGTAGGCGGGCTCCTCGCTGATCTCCGAGACGTGCTCCGTGTAGATCACCTTCCCCGACTCGTCGATCACCACCACAGCTCGCGACAGGAGCCCGGCCATGGGTCCCTCGCAGATGGTGAGGCCATAATCCTTGCCGAAGTCCGGGTTGCGGAAGGCCGAGACCGTGACCACGTCGTCGAGGCCCTCGGCGCCGCAGAAGCGGGCCTGGGCGAAGGGCAGGTCCATGGAGGCGCACAGGACGACGGTGTCGTCCAGCTTGCTGGCGGCCTCGTTGAAGCGGCGCACCGACGCCGCGCAGGTGGACGTGTCCAGGCTCACGAAGATGTTCAGGACGACGCGCTTGCCCTCGAGGTCGTCCAGGGCGAGCTCGGACAGGTCGCCCTTGGTGAGCGTGAAGCCGGGCGCGGTGTCGCCGACACGGGGCAGATCGCCGCAGGTTTCCACGGGCTCGCCCTTGAGGTGGATGGTCGCCATGCCTTGTTCCTCCTCGCTGGCGCCGGGATCGTGGGCGTCTCCGCGCCGGCGGTTCCCGGCGGTCTCGGCGGCGCGGACGAGGATCATAGTGCATCGGCGCGGCCGCGCGCAAATTGGCACCAGGCGGATGCCCCTTTGGCGCGCGGCGCGAGCGGTACGGCGCGCGGGCGACTCAGCGCCAGTCGCGCTCGGGCTCGGGCCGGTTGTCCAGGATCCCCTCGATGCGCTCCATGACAGCCGCGTCCAGCTTCGCCGCCACGTCCAGCGCCGCCATGTTCTCCGTCACCTGCTCCGGGCGCGAGGCGCCGGTGATCACCGTGCTGACGCGGGGATTCTTCAGGCACCAGGCGATGGCGAGCTGGGCGCGGGTGCAGCCCAGCTCCGCGGCCAGGGGCGCGAGCCGGCGGACCGCCGCGAGATGGCGCTCGCCCTCCTCGCCCTCCAGCATGCCGCGCAGCCATGCGTAGCCGGGCAGGGCCAGGCGGCTATCGTCGGGGATGCCCTCGTCGTACTTGCCCGTGAGGAGGCCGCTGGCCAGGGGGCTCCAGATGGTGGTGCCCAGCCCCACCGTCTCGTAGAGGCGCGCGTACTCCACCTCCACCCGCTCCCGGTGAAGCATGTTGTACTGCGGCTGCTCCATGACGGGCGGGATCAGGTGCTCTCTCCGCGCGACGGCGTGGGCCTCGCGGATGCGATCGGCCGTCCACTCGCTGGTGCCCCAGTAGAAGGCCTTCCCCCGCTCGATGATGGTCGTCATGGCCCGCACCGTCTCCTCCACGGGCGTGTGGAAGTCCGGGCGATGGCAGAAGAGCAGGTCCACGTAGTCCAGCCGCAGCCGCGACAGCGACGCGTCGATGCCCTCCATGAGGTGCTTGCGCGAGAGGCCGCGGTCGTTGGGCCCCTTCCCCCCCCAGAAGAGCTTCGTGGAAATGACCAGGTCCGAGCGCTCCCAGCCGGCGCGCGCGAGGACCTCGCCCATGATGACCTCCGACTGGCCGTCGGCGTATACCTCGGCGTTGTCGAAGAAGTTCACGCCGGCGTCCCGCGCGGCCTCCATGCAGGCGAGGGCCAGGCCCACGTCGAGCTGGGGCCCGAAGGTCACCCAGGATCCGAAGGAGAGCGCCGAGACCTGAAGGCCCGAGGCGCCGAGGTAGCGGTACTCCATGCCGTGCTCCCTTCCGCTCGGCCCCGGCAGCAGGGTGGCCAGGGAGATGTCCGCGAATCCTAGCAGGCGTGGCGCCGGCGGACAATCGGCTGGATTCCGCGATCCTGTCACGCGCGATGATTCCGCCCCGGGCGCGGGATGGCTGCAAATGCGGGCGCCGGCGGGCGTCATCGACGCCGCCGGCGCCATCACGATCTATGTCACTCTACCCGGAGACCCGCGCGCTAGCGCTTGGTCGTCGACGGGGTCGAGGGCTTGGTCTTCTTGGTCGGCTTGGTGCCCATCGGCTTGCTGCCCTCGGGTTTCTTGTTGCGCACTTTAATCCCCTCCCCTCATGAGCCGCCCCGGCTCATGGCTCGTACCCTAGCTCCCCTGTTCCGGACATTTCGGGAGCACACTGGGCGGGACCCTCGGGTCGTCCGGCCCACGCCAGCTTGAATGGCAAGCATCGTACCATCCGAAAATATTTGTGAGGTTTTTATCCTATTGATTTAGAATAGGTTAGAATTCGTCTCTTTCTCGGCTCTCCGATTTTCGAAGAAATAGGGTTTGCAATGCCGCTTACATCGGCTAAAATATACCCGAAATAACCCGGGAGAGTAGGCCGTGCTGGTCAGAATCGTCCTCGCCGTCGAGCAGGAAGCGCTGCGAAGCCGTCTCGGGGAGATCCTGAGCGGCCTGGAACGCGTCGAGATACGCCAGGCTGATTCAAAGCGCCTCTGGCGCCAGCTCAACGAGACCGACGTGGACCTGGTCCTCGTCGAACGGGAGCAGCTGCCGCGGCCGCCGGGCGAGTGGATCGCCAGCGTGCGCGAGCTGCCGGAGCGGCCCGAGGTGGTGGTCCTCGCCTCCAACGAGGACGCCCAGGACCGTGCCACCCTCCTCGCGGCCGGCAGCATGGCGGTGCTCAATCTGGATCTCGCCGACCGCCGCCTGCGGGAGGCCCTTCAGGCCCTGATCACGCGGCGGCGCGGCGAGGGACTGCGGCTGATGCGCGAGGAGATACCCCGCCTGCGCAGCAGCCTCCGCGACTTCGTATCCGACAGCCCCACCATGCAGCAGTTCATGGTCATCGCGAACCGGGTGGTCCAGTCGGACAGCTCCCTGCTCATCCTCGGCGAAACGGGCGTCGGCAAGGAACGCCTCGCCCGCGCCATCCATCAGGAGAGTTCGCGCCGATCCGGGCCCTTCCTGGCCGTCAACTGCGGCGCGATCCCGGAGACCCTGCTCGAGAGCGAGCTGTTCGGGCACGAGCGGGGCGCCTTCACCGGCGCGACGCGGGCGCGGCGAGGCTACTTCGAGCTCGCCCACGGAGGCACCCTCTTCCTCGACGAGATCGCCGACGTGCCCCTCCACCTGCAGGTCAAGCTGCTGCGCGTGCTGGAGGACCGCCACGTTCAGCGCCTGGGCAGCGAGCAGGCCTTCCCGCTGGACGTGCGGATCATGGCGGCGACGAACCGCGACCTGGAGGCCGAGGCGCGCGACGGGCGCTTCCGATCGGACCTCTACTACCGGCTCGCCGTGGTCACCCTCCTGCTGCCGCCCCTGCGGGAGCGGCGCGAGGACATCCCGGCCCTGGTCGAGAACTACCTGCAGCACTTCCGATCGCTGCTCGGCCAGTCCGTCACCGGCTTCCATCCCAGCGCCATGGCCGCGCTGGTCGCCTATGACTGGCCGGGCAACGTCCGCGAGCTGATCAACGTGATGGAGCGCACCGTCCTGCTGGCCACCCGCGAGGAACTGACCCTGGCCGATCTGCCGCGCACCATCACCGGCCGCGTCATGCCGGCCGGGGTGGCTGGCGGCGGCGATCTCGGCGAGTTCCTGGCGAGCCTGGCGCCCGCCTGGCACGCGCGGTCCCTCGCCGACGTGCGGCGCGAGGTCAACGACGCCTGCCTGCGCGCATACCTGGCGGAGCAGCTCCAGTCCACGAAGGGTCGCGTGGGCGAGGCCGCCCAGCGGGCGGGCGTCAACGTGCGCTCCCTCTACGATCTCATGCGGCGCGTGGGCTTGCGCAAGGAGGATTTCAAGCCGGGCGCCACGGACGGCACGGATCTCCCGGCCGAGGCCTGACGGAAGCGGGCGCGACGGCGAGGATCGCGTCGGCAGCCGCGCAACGCGGCGGCAGCTATACTAGCACTGCCAGCGATACGAAGTACGGAGGCTAGCAAGGGATACACGCTCCGCCGCCGGCACGCGGCGACCGCGGCGCTGGTGGCGCTCGCGCTCGCCGTGGCTGCCGCCGGCCTCGGGGAGGTCACGATGGACAAGGCCGCCGCGCCCCGGATCACCATTCTCTACGACAATACGATCCACGCGCCCGGTATGCGCGCCGACTGGGGCTTCGCCTGCCTGGTGGGGACGGGCGGGCGCCGCGTGCTCTTCGACATGGGCGCCAACGGCGCGCTGCTGCGGGCCAATGCCGACACGCTTGGCGTGACGCTGGACGGGCTGGACGCCGTGGTGCTCTCCCACGAGCACTGGGACCACACCGGCGGCCTGGACGCGGCCCTCGTCGACAACCGGGGCGTGGCCGTGCACCTCGTCGCCGATTCGCCGCGCAAGCTGACCGACCGCATCACCGAGCGGGGCGGGCGTGCCGTCCCGGTGACCGGGGCCCGCGAGATCGTCCCGGGCCTCTGGACCACCGGCCAGGTCGGCGGCCGCATCCCCGAGCAGGCCCTGGGCCTGGAGACCGCCGCGGGTCTGGTGGTGGTGACGGGCTGCTCTCACCCGGGCATCGTGGAGATGGTGCGCGCGGCGTCGGCTGCCCGCCAGGGCGCGCTGCTCCTGGCCCTGGGCGGATTCCACATGATGGACAGGGACGCCGCGCAGGTGGACGCCGTCATCGTGGCCCTGCGGGAGCTGGGCCTCGCGCGCGTGGCGCCCTCCCACTGCACCGGCGACGCGGCCATCGCCGCCTTCCACGAGGCCTGGGGCGAGGACTGCCTGGCCCTGGGCGCGGGCCGGGTGCTGGAGTTCTAGGCCGCCGGCCCGGCTCGAAGAGGGAGAACTGCGCCGGTGGACAGGCTATCCGCAGCGGCACCTTACGAGAGCCTCACCGCTCCCGGATCCGGATGTCCCCGTTCGTCGTCTCGATGCGCACCTTGTGCTTGCCGCCCGCGAAACGGCCGGTGCCGTAGACGTACTTCATGGGGCTGCCGTGGCTGGTGTCCCACTCGCGGGTGCGCTCCTCCTCGATGGCGAGGTCGGTGACGAACTCGTAGTCCTGCTTGCTGTTGCGCGTGTAGCCGATGGTCAGGTCCAGGTCCATGGAGAAGCCGCGGGGGACGGTCAGGGTGACCTCGCCGTAGCCGGTGAGCAGGATCACGTCCGCGTCTCGGTCGCCGGCGTCCTCGCGGATCTCGACCTCGATGTCGCCGGCGCCGGTAGTAGCCTCGACGGGCCCACTCTCGATCTCGATCTCGATGTCGCCGCCGCCGGTCCGGGCGCTGACGAAGCGGGCGGCCTCCTCGATGTCGATGTTGCCGCCGCCCGTGGACACGATGGCGCCCGCGGGCGCCTCGTCCACGTCGATGCCCCCGCCCGCCGTGGAGATCAACACGGTCTCCTCGCTGAGGTCAGCATCCTGGTTCGTGCTATAGCGGAAGATCCCTTCCGGCCCGCGCAGCTCGCCGTCGCGGTCGCGGACGTTGATGTACTGGATGTTCCCGCCGCCGGAGCTGGCCCGCAGGTCGCCGACCACGTTCTTGAGCAGGGCCGGGCCGCCGCCGATGGTCAGCTTCCCGTCCAGCTCGCAGTCCTCGACCCGGATGTGGCCGCCGCCGCTCGTCAGCCTCGCCACGCCCTTGCAGTTGAACAGCTCCAGACCGCCGCCCGCGGTCTTGCCGCGGAAGCGCCCCTGGAGGCCTTCGAGGATCACGCCGCCGCCGGCGGTGTCGATCCTCACGTCCACCTCGTGCGGGGCCCGGATCTCGAAGGACAGGCCGTGGGAATCGTGCCGCCGCGACTTCCACTCCGAGTGGACCTCGAGCCCGTCATCGCTCTCGCGGAACTCGATCTCGTGCCGCTCGACGTCTCCACCGTGATCGTACCAGGCGATCTGGACCCGATGCTCGTCCCAGCCCTTGATCTCGACCGAGCCGCCGTCATCCAGCTCGAAGACCAGCGTCTTGCCCGGCTCGAAGTCGAACGCCTCCTCGTGTTCGCGCCCCGCCGCGGGGCCGGCCAGCACCAGCAGCAGCATCAGGCCGCGGCACGTCCGTATCATCGTGTTCATGGTTCTCTCCTTGTCAGTCCGAATGCCCTTGCGTCGCCGGGTGGGGCCGGCCTGTTCAACGTGGGATCACGGTTCAGAGCCCGCAGCCGAGCTCGGACGCGTACTGCAGCACGGCCGCATCGCTTTCCTGTCCATCCTCCCGAATGGCGCGCTGGATGATGTCCCGATCCACCTCCCGCCCGGCGAGGATCTCCAGGGCCGACAGCCGCATCTGCACCGACTCGTCTCGCCTGAGCGTCGTCAGCAGCGCCTCGCGCACGCCCGCATCGAAGGGATGGCGCGAAAGGACGCGGAGCGCCTCGAGCCGGACGGCCAGCGCCGGATCGTGGTGCAGGGTGAAGACCAGAGCCTCAAGCAGCGCCGGGTCGGCGACTTCCTCGGTCAGATCCATGGCCTGCAGCCGCGTGCCCAGGGCCGAGGGCTCCAGGATCGCGTGCAGCAGGACCTCCCGGACCACGGGCGAGCGGCGGTCGGCCGCCATCTCCACGTGCTGGCAGACGTCGAAGCTCAGGGCGAGCCGGCCGTCCAGCGCCGGCCGCACGGTCACGTTGGCCAGCGACAGGGGGGAGTCCCAGAAACCCTCCAGCCCTTCCGAGCGGGCGGCCTGGTTCTGCACGGCGCGCCGCAGCAGATCGTCGTCGAGCGTGGCCGGCGCCGCGCTCCAGCGTCCCGCCAGCAGGGCGGCCGCCAGCAGCAGCGCGACCAGCGCCGGCGCGGCCACGGGATGCAGCCTCGCCAGGCGGGCCAGGTCGCGCCCCAGCTCCGACATGGCGCGCCGGGCCCGGGGCCGGCGTACCTCGCGCAGGACCCGGGCGCGCATGGCCCGGAACGCGTCCGCGTCGGGAACGGGGATCGCCTCCCCCGCGCGGGACAGGAGCCCGTGCAGGGCCGCCAGCTCGCGGCAGTCGGCGCAATCGGCGCAGTGCTCCCGGAGCCGCGCCAGGTCCTCCGGGCCGAGCTCCCCGGCCAGGTGGTCCTCCATCAGCTTGCGGATATCCTCGCAGCGTTCGCTCATGATCCGATCTCCAGGGTGGCGCCGAGCCGTTCGCGCAGCTTCTGCAGGCTCCGGAAGAGGATGTTCTTCGCCACGCCCTCGCTGCATTCCAGGGCGGCGGCGATCTGCCGCACCGGCATCCGCTCCAGGTAGCGGAGGCTGACGGCCAGGCATTGCCGCGGATTGAGGCGACTCAGCTCGTCCAGCACCAGGGAAACCTCCTCGCGATGCGCGAGGTCGGCCTCCTGGCGGGCCGCCACCGTGGGGTCGGCGGCGGCCGCGAGCGGCTCGCGCCCGCGGTCCCGGCGGCGGCGGCGCAGCCAGTTCAGGTTCGCGCGCCGGGTCAGGCTCAGCAGCCAGGCGCGGAACTCGCCGTCGCCGCGGTAGGTGGCCAGCTTCTCGTAGGCGCGCACGAAGACCTCCTGGGTCACGTCCAGCGCGTCGTCGCGATCGCGGACGAAGCCGTAGCTCACCCGGTACACGAGGCGCTCGTGCCGCTGCATGAGCAGCTCGAAGGCGGCCTCCGAGCCGGCCAGGACCTCGGCGACCAGCGCGTCATCGGTCAAGGGACTCATTCTCTCCGTGATCCTCGCTGCCGCCCGGCGTGGTTCGTCGGACGGCGTTCCGACTGACAGGACACCGTTCGCCGCGGGAGGTTAGCATGAAAAATCGCGCCGACGGTCAGGATCCCGGCCGCTGCTCCCCGCCGTCGACGATGGCCTTCAGGTGGCCGGCGGTCTGCCAGATCTCGTGGAAGGTGCCGTAGAGCGGCGAGGGACAGAGGCGGATCACGCTGGGCGGACGGAAGTCGGGCACGACGCCGCGGGCGATGAGCGCCTCGCAGACGCGCTCGGCGCCCTCGTCCCGCTCGACGGCGACGTGCCCGCCCCGCCGGGCGTCCTCGCGCGGGCTTCCCACGCGGAAGGCGTAGGGCGGCGCGGCCAGGTACTCGTCCAGCAGGGCCACGAGGTAGGCCGTCATGGCCAGGGACTTGCGGCGGATGGCCTCGATGCCCGCGTCCTCGATCATCGCCAGCGACCCGCGCAGGGTGGAGGAGCCCAGGACGCCCGGCGACGAGATCTGCCACCGCCCCGCGTCCGGAGCGGGCTCGAAGTCGAGGGCCATGTCGAACATGGTCTCCGGGCGGTTGCCGAACCAGCCGGCCAGCAGGGGCTCCCGGTCGAAGTGGCGCCGGTTGACGTAGAGGAAGGCCGAGGCCCCGGGTCCGCCGTTGAGGTACTTGTAGCTGCACCACGCGGCGCAGTCGACGCCCCAGCTGTCCAGCGCGTGGGGCAAGGCGCCCGCCGAGTGCGAGCAGTCGAAGCCGACGAGGACGCCCTTCTCGTGGGCCCTGGCGGTCAGGTAGGCCATGTCCAGGAGCTGCCCGCTGCGGTACAGCACCGAGGGCAGCCAGGCCAGGGCGACCTCCTCGGTCAGCATGGCGGCGATGCGCTCCTCGTCGAGGGTGCGCCCGTCGTCGGAGGGGACCAGCACGAGGTCGCGCTCGGGCGACCGGCCCCGCAGCCGGAGCTGGCCCCGCAGCGCGTAGAGGTCCGTCGGGAAGTTCAGCGCGTCGGCCAGGATCTTCACGCGCCGGCCCTCGGGCCTGTAGAAGCTGGCCGCCAGGGCGTGGATGTTGACCGTGGTCGTCGCCGAGTGGACGACCTCGTCGGGCGCGGCGCCCATCATCCCGGCCGCGAGGGCCCCGATCTCGCGGGCTCTGCCCAGCCAGGGACGTGGCCCCTCGAACCAGCCCGCGATGGCCCGGCCCTTCCAGTCTTCAAGGGTCTGGAGCAGGGCGGCCTCGGCGTCCCGGGACAGCGGGCCGAGGGAGTTGCCGTCCAGGTAGATGGTCCCGGGCGGCAGGTAGAAGCGGTCGCGGAAGGGCGCCAGGGGATCGGCGCGGTCCAGGGCGAAGGCGCAGGCTTCCGTCGGTTCGATGGGTATCGTCATGGTCCTCCGGGCTCGGTGCGGGGGTCGCCCCCAGCATAGCAGAGACGGGCCCGGCCATCACACTGCAAGCCTGACGAAGCTCGCCGCCGGAGTCGCAAAACGGAATTGCGCAAGGAAGGCCTCCGGGCGCTCGGACGCTGCTTTGGCGGCGGCTTCGTTGCACCTGGAGGCCTTTAACTCAGGATTCGCGAATGGCTGGTCTAGCGATAAGTGGCCTTGATCTTCCCCCACGTGGTGGATCGGGCCGGCGTCAGCGGAACATAGGTGTACGTGACGTCAATAGCGAAGCCGCCCTCAGATCGCGCTTCGGCAATGCACTGGCCTCCCTCGGTGTGCCAGTCACTGTCGGCGTTGCAGCTCATCGTGAACTCTATATCTCCAGGTCCGATGTACATGCTGAGCCAGGAGGAGCCCGGAGGAACGTATTCGGAGCTGGCAGCTTCCGCAGAGAGGGGCCAGGTCAAACCTGAAGGGCCGTCATAGTCGATTGCACCGTCAAACGGCTCGAGAATTCCATAGTAGTCCGCAGCATAGTTGTTCACGCTATAAAACTCTCCACCCCAGTCGGGACAAAACAGGGAATAGGCATAGGCCCAGATATCCACGAACCAATCAGCGCTGTTATCGGGATCGATGTTCTCGAGGTAAAGCGTCCCTTCGTAGTAGGAGTCCCACTCGATGAGCACTTCCGTCAGTTCTCCCAACGCGGGATCGAACAGCGGGAAGGAGAGTGTCTCATTGAAGGGTGTGTCTCTGGTGAACTCGTCATGGTAATGAATCGTCTCCGCGACCGCACTGCCGATCAGACCGGCAGCGAGAACGACCCCGAGACCGACTCCACAGAGCCACTGTTTCGTTCGGATACGGCGCATGGCAATTCCTCCTCTTCTCAAAGATGCAGACCACGAGTTACTCACGGGGTTCCTCCGCATGAATCGAACCCCCTGCTGTCTCACCAAGGATCGGAACCAAACATCGCTATCGACTCCATGTCCTGTGACAGCAGCGCCATGGGCGGCGGCAGTCACAACGGATTCAAGTGCCGGCTGGGGCCTGAGGCAGATCGTGCCACATCGCCACCGTTGCGGGGATTGGCGGATATTGCAGTACGATGCGATACAGATCGAACCGTTCCGCATCGCACCCCAGGAGCTCGAAGGCCCGTGCCATCATCTCGACATAGCGCGGCACATGCACGGTATAGCCTGCTTCCGGCCCCCTCCCCAGATGGCGAACCGCGACACTGATCGGGAGACGCTCATTGCCGCGCCACTGCGGGGACGCGTGCTCACCTCCGAAGAGGTTGCTGAAGACAGCCGCGGCAGGCGAGACGGAGCCAAACAGATCGGCGTGCAGGAACTGGTCTAGAACGAACCACTCACTGGGTGTGTTGAGTACGCCTCCGATCATGTGAACCTGTTCATCCGCGGTCCGATGCCTTGGGAGTTCGACCTTGCCGGTCTCTGCAGTCACGCAGGTCACCACGCCAGGCTTCCCGACTCGCGTCGCCTCCATCCAGTCCTCGATTTCGCCGCTGGGTGTAGATCTGCGCGTGAACGGTGGGAGTGGCTGGGAGGAGAATTCGCTCCAGAGCGGCACGCCGCTGGGGCCAGTCACCTCTTGATCATTTCGCGACAACGGGCTTTGCCGGAGAGAGATGCCATGGCCGCGATCGTCGACCAGCTTCTTCTTGCTGATGCGCCAAGCCACATTCGGACGCACTCGGTAGAGGTCTACAAGGCCCCAGATGAAAGCAAATCCCAGCTCCGACACACTGGCGGGATAGAACACGTTGGATCGAAATACGGTTCGCGCTCTCACTCCGAACGTGTAGGAGTTGCCCTCGAAGGCCGCTTTGCGCCACTGAAGCTCTGACGCCTCATCCGGCTCAGGCCCCAAGCTGGTCATGGTCATCTCGAACGACTTGCGATCGCCACTCTGCAAGCGAACGAATTCCTCGAACTCCCTGACACGGGCTTGGACATCGCCGATCAGCTCCGCCCTGACACCGCAACGTTCCGCTGACTCCAAGAGGGGCTTGAGGCCGCGCTGGGTGGGCACGAATGCCGCGATTCGGAGCGGGTCTTCGGCATTGACGATCCTCCATATCTGCCAGGCGAGCTTCCTGTGTATGCCCAGCAACCTGGCGAGAGCCGCGGCTCCTTCACCGGTACACCCACAAGCTGCTATCAGCGCCGCGAACGTCAGCCTTAACCGCTGCATGAACTCCCGCCCCAGCGCTTCCGTCAGCTCTATGTCTGTCGCTCCTGTACTATCTATGAGTTTCATGAATCATATCGTACACTGTTTCTGAAACGATTTCAAGCTCAAATTTTGTGGCAGGAGAAGCTTGCGGTTCAGATATATGTGTCTACTACCTATATATCGAAATACATCTCAAACGCTTCTGCAGAACGCGTTATCGTGGCAACAGCCCTGCTAGCAGAGTGCTCCGGTCGTGGACAGCGCGAGGAAGTCATGTCTCACCGAACGCAACACACTAACGCAACACACTATAGAGCGATTCGCTGTGCGGAAGCGGGCCTGCCGGGCCGGAGGCGAGGCCGCGCTGGTCAACCGCAACCCCGGAGCCATCGGGCTGATCCTGCATCAGGAACAACGGGGCCGCCGTATGGGCGCAGGAGAGGCGGGATGCTGGCATCCGGCCGGCGTCTACCCTGCTTGAGTCCATGAGGGGATTGCTGGCGAAGACGCGCTTCTTTCCGCCGGTCTACACCAGCCTGGTTCGGGTGCGAGTGGCGCCGGCTACCGCTGGACTTCGCCCGCCGGAACGCCGCCGGAGGCCACCCCCGTCACTCGTCGATGCCGAGCAGGCTGCAGACCTCCCGGTACGGCATGGACGCCAGCGAGCCGTTCAGCTCCCTGCTGGGGACTCCCATCATCGTCGCCGCCTCGTCGAGGGCGCCGCCGGGGATCAGCACGTACCGGACCTGGTTGGAGCTGGGTATCACGCTCGGGTAGGTGCCCGGATTCGTGAACCAGTAGTATGCGACCTCGATGCTGCCGGCCTCCGTACGGAAATAGAAACTATAATCCACATCTTCCAGGGTCACGGGCAGCATGCTGATCTGCGGATTTAAGCCGCAATAACGCATGTAGACCAGGACGATGCCGTTGTCGATGATCTCCTGGGTCAGCGACGCGGTCGTCATGGTGTACATGCGTTCATGGGTGCCATAGGTTATGTGCTCAACCCATGTCTCCGGGCTGTACCATTCCGAGTAGATGACATTGGCGGTGCCGGGCGGCCCCTCGGGCCCTCGGTCCCCCTCGCAGCCGACGAGCGCCAGCGCGACGCAAAGCAGAAACCACGACACGCGACGGCTCTTCACACAGTACCTCCCTTGCGTGACATGATGGAAATCGAACAGCGGGCGGGACATTATGCAGTACCCGCCCCGGTGTCAACAAACCTCGTCGCCTGATTCAGGGGAAAGAGGAGCCGCGGGACGCGACGTTGCGCGCTCATCCCCAACGCGAGAAGCCGTCCGGCACCGGCCGGACGGCTTCTTCCTCTCCAGGCTCCCCGGGCAGGACTTGAACCTGCAACCCAGCGGTTAACAGCCGCTTGCTCTGCCAATTGAGCTACCGAGGAACGATCACTCTCCCCTCGGCCGCGCGGGCGCGGCCCTTCATTCCTTCGTGGCTTCCGGCGTGTCGCCGGCATCCTCGGCCGGTGCCTCGCTGGCATCCTCCGCCGTAGCCACCGCGGTGGGCGCCGCCTTGGGCTTGGCCTTGGCCTTGTCCTTGGGGGCCGCTTCCTCCGTGTGCTTCTTCTTGTGCTTGGGCTTGGGCTTCGGCTTGTACTCGCTGCCCACCAGCTCGAGGATGGCCATCTGGGCGTCGTCGCCCTTGCGGACGCCGGCCTTGATGACGCGCGTGTAGCCGCCCGGCCGCTCCTCGTAGCGCGGGGCGATCTCCGTGAAGAGCTTCTGCAGCACCTGCGGGTCGTTGACGAAGCGCGCGGCCATGCGCCGGGCATGCAGGTCGCCCCGCTTGGCGAAGGTGATCATGCGCTCGGCGTAGCGGCGAGCCTGCTTCGCCTTGGGCACGGTGGTCTTGATGCGCTCGCGCGCGAAGAGGCTGGTCACCATGTTGCGCAGCATGGCTCGCCTGTGCGCGGCGTCGCGGTTCAGGCGGTTCCCTCTCATCTGATGTCGCATGGCAGCTCCTCGCTACGTCCGCCGGGCGCTTCGCCCGGCCCTAGACCTGCGCCTCCGCGCCGGTCGGCTCCACGTTCCTGATCTCGGCACCGTCGCCGAGGATGGCCTTGACGTCCATGCCCCAGTGCAGGCCCATGCCCTCCAGGATCTCGCTGATCTCCTTGAGGCTCTTGCGGCCGAAGTTGCGGTACTGGAGCATCTCGCTCTCGCTCTTGGTGACCAGCTGGCCGATGCTCTGGATGTTCGCGGCCTTCAGGCAATTGGCGCTGCGCACGCTCAGCTCCAGCTCCTCGACGTTGCGCGCCAGCAGCTCGCGCATGCGCTCCAGCTCCTCGTCGATCTCCACCTCGGCGGCCGCCATGGGCTCCTCGTCGAAGTTGATGAAGAGGTAGAGGTGGTCCTTGACGATCTTGGCCGCGAAGCCCAGCGCCTCCTCGGGCGTGATGGCGCCGTTGGTCACGATCTCGAACACGAGGCGGTCGTAGTCCGTGCGCTGGCCCACGCGGGTGTCCTCGACGCGGTAGTTGACCTTCCTCACGGGACAGAACACGGAATCCACCGGAATGACGCCGATGGAGGTGTCCGGCAGCTCGTGGTTTTCGGCCAGGACGAAGCCCCGCCCGTCGCCGACCAGCAGCTCGGCCCGCAGGTGGGCACCCTCGTTGAGGTGGCAGATCACCTGGTCCGGATTGATGATCTCCACCGTGGGATCCTTGGTGATATCCGCCGCCGTCACCGGACCGGGACGGGAGATGTCCAGGTACAGCTTGTGCCATTCGTCCGTGTGCAGGCGGCAGACGAGGGCTTTGAGGTTGAGCACGATGTCGGAGACGTCCTCCATCACGCCGGGGATGTTGGTGAATTCGTGCAGGGCGTCCTCGAACTTGACGGCCACCACGGCGGCGCCCTGGAGGCTGCTGAGCAGGGTGCGGCGCAGGGCGTTCCCGAGGGTGAGGCCGAAACCCCGCTCCAGCGGCTCCACGACGAAGCGCGTGAAGTAGGGTGTCTCGCCCTCCTTCTGGATCTCGACCTGCTTCGGCATCAGCACGTTCTTCCACTTCATGCTGCTATCCCTCCTTCTGGGGACGGGGCGCGAACGGTCCGGCCGATCCCTACTTGGAGTAGAGCTCGACGATGAGCTGCTCCTGCACGTTGATCGGGATGAGTTCCCGCTCCGGCACGGTCGTGAGCTGGCCGTCGAACTTGCCATCCTCGATGGTGACGTAGCCCACGCGGCCGCGGGCGGTCGCGTTCTTCATGGAATCGAGGATCAGCGGGTTCTTCCTGCTCCTGGCGCGCAGCGTCACCTTGTCGCCTGGCTTCACCTGGAAGCTGGGAATGTCCACGACGTGGTCGTTGACCTCGAAATGCCGGTGGTTCACAAGCTGCCGGGCCATGTCGCGGCTGGGCGCGAAGCCCAGACGGTAGACGACGTTGTCCAGGCGGCATTCCAGCAGCTGAAGCAGGTTCGTACCCGTAACGCCCTTGCGGCGCGCCGCTTCCGCGAAGTAGTTGCGGAAGGGCTTCTCCAGCACGCCGTAGATGCGGCGCAGCTTCTGCTTTTCGCGCAGCTGGGTGCCGTACTCCGAAACCTTCCGCCGCCGGCTGCGGCCGTGCTGGCCGGGCGGGTAGGGACGCTTCTCCATGGCACACCTGTCGCTGAAGCAGCGCTCGCCCTTGAGGAAGAGCTTGTCGCCCTCCCGCCGGCAGAGCTTGCACTTCGCGTCGAGGTAGCGGGCCATTAACGGACCTCCTCTTATTCTCTCGCGGCGGCCCCGCGGGGCCGCGTCGTTGCTTGCGGGCGCGTCGCCGCCTTACTGCCGGCGCCGCTTCTTGGGGCGGCAGCCGTTGTGCGGCACGCTGGTCTTGTCCTTGATGCCGGAGACCTCGACGCCGGTGGCGTGGACCGAGCGGATGGCCGCCTCGCGGCCGGGACCGGGGCCCTTGAGGTGGATCTCGCAGCGCTTGAGGCCGGCGTTGATGGCCTCCTTGACGACGCGCTCGGCGGCGAGCTGTGCCGCGAAGGGCGTGCTCTTGCGGCTGCCCTTGAAACCCGCGGTGCCGGCGCTGGCCCAGGCGTATACCTCACCGTTCATGTTGGTGACGGTGATGATGGTATTGTTGAAGCTGGACTTGATGTGCACGACGCCCATCGCGTCCATCTTCATCTTCTTGCGGCCGCTGCGGCGGCCCCGGGGACTTGCCACGTCTTCCTCCTCAAGATTTTCCAGCGGACCCGCGCGGGGTCCTCAACCCTGACCGCCGGGCCTCCCGGCGGGGGACGTCAGGACTTCTTCTTGCCGCCGGGGCGGGCCTTCGGGCCCTTCCGCGTGCGGGCGTTGGTCTTCGTGCGCTGCCCGTGGGCGGGCAGGCCCCTGCGATGGCGGAGACCGCGGTAGCACCCGACGTCCATGAGGCGCTTGATGTTCATGGTCATCTCGGTGCGGAGCGTGCCCTCCGTCTTGTACTCGGCCTTGTTCAGCTCGTCGCGCAGACGGGTGGTCTGCTCCTCGGTCAGGTCCTTGACGCGGATGCTCGGGTCGATCTCCGTCCGCTGGAGGACCTTCTCGGCGGTGCTGCGGCCGACGCCGTAGATGTAGGTCAGACCCACGACGACACGCTTGTTCGCCGGCAGGTCGACGCCCTGGATTCGAGCCAACTCGTTCCTCCCTTCCCGTCGCCGCTAGCCCTGGCGCTGCTTGTGACGGGGGTTCTTGCGGCAGATGACCCGCACCACGCCCTTGCGGCGGATCACCTTGCAGTGCTCACAGATCGGCTTCACCGAGGCTCGGACTTTCATGGTTCCACCTCTGGACCTCGGGCGGCGTCGCCGCCGCCGTCGCCCTATTTGTATCGGTACACGATCCGGCCGCGGGTCAGGTCGTAGGGCGACAGCTCGACCGTCACCTTGTCGCCCGGCAGGATACGGATCAGGTGCATGCGCATCTTGCCCGCGACGTGGGCCAGGACCGTGTGATTGTTCTCCAGCTCCACCCGGAACATGGCGTTGGAGAGGGCCTCGATGACCGTCCCCTCCACCTGTATGGCGCCTTGCTTAGCCAAGGTTCTCGCTTCCCCCTCTCTCGCCGTTCCGCTAGCGGGTCAGGATGTCCGGCCCGTTCTCGGTCACGGCGACAGTATGCTCGTAGTGGGCGGAGCGGCGGCCGTCGGCGGTCACTACCGTCCACTGATCCTCGAGGGTCCGCACCTCCTGCGTGCCCGCGTTGACCATGGGCTCGATGGCCAGCACCATGCCCGCCTCCAGTCGCGCGCCCCGGCCCGACGGGCCGAAGTTGGGTACCTGGGGCTCCTCGTGGAGCCGGCGGCCGATGCCGTGGCCGACCAGCTCCCGCACGATGCTGAAGCCGTTGGCCTCGACATGGACCTGCACGGCGTGGGAGATGTCCCCCACGTGGCGGCCCGGCAGGCACTGCTCGATCCCCAGGTCGCGCGCTTGGCGCGTGACAGTCATCAGGTGGCGGGTTTCCGGGTCCGCCTCGCCCACCGCGAAGGACTCGCAGGCGTCGGCGAAGTAGCCCGCCAGGTCCACGCCGACGTCGACGCCGACCAGGTCGCCCTCCACCAGGGCGCGCTCGCCCGGTATTCCGTGGACGACCTCCTCGTTCACTGAGATGCAGGCGCTCCCCGGGAACCCGTTGTAGCCCAGGAAGGCCGGCCGCGCGCCCGCCGCCTCGATGGTCCGGCGGACGATCGCGTCCAGTTCCCCCGTCGTCAGTCCGGGCCGCAGGGCGGCGCCGGCGGCGTCGAGGGCCTGGCGCAGGATCCGTCCGGCGGCGCGCATCATCTCGATCTCATCGGGGGTCTTGATCGGGATCATCTCATTCCCGTTCCCCGAAACGGTCGCGGAGGATGGACAGCACGGCGTCGCTGACCGCGTCCACCGGCTGCGCGCCGTCGATTTCCACGACCTTGTCCTCGACGCTGTAGAAGTCCACCACGGGCCGTGTCTGCTCCTCGTAGACGCGCAGCCGCTCGCGGATGGTCTCCTCGCGGTCATCGTCCCGCTGGTAGTAGCTGCCGCCGCAGGCCGGGCAGACGCCCTCGGCCGGCACGGGACCGCCGTCCGGCGCCAGCTCGGCGCCGCTGAAGATCTTCCCGCAGCCGCGGCAGGTCCGCCGGCTGGACAGGCGCCGGACGACCTCCTCCGGCTCCACCTGGATCAGGACGCCGAGGTCGACGTCGCTGTCCAGCTCGGTCAAGATCCCCCGCAGGCCCTCCGCCTGGGCGCGCGTGCGGGGGAAGCCGTCGAGGATCCAACCCGCGCCGCAGTCGCTCTGGGCGAGGCGGCGCTTCACCATCGCCAGCACGATCTCGTCGCTGACGAGCCGGCCGGACTCCATGATGGCCCGCGCCTCGCGGCCCAGTTCCGTCTGCTGGGTCACCTCGGCGCGGAGGATGTCCCCCGTGCTGATGTGCGGCAGCCCATAGCGGTCCTTGACGCGCGCCGCTTGCGTGCCCTTGCCCGATCCGGGCGCACCCAGGAAGATCAGGTTCACGTCCTACCTCCGGCCACGCAGCTTGCCCTTCTTCATGAAGCCGTCGTAGTGGCGCATGAAGAGGTGGCTCTCGATCTGCTGCAGCGTGTCCAGCATGACGCCGACCACGATCAGGAGTCCTGTGCCCCCGAAGTAGAACGGCACGTGGAACTGGCGGATCAGGATGTCGGGCAGCACGGCGATGAAGGCCAGGAAGATCGATCCCGGCAGCGTGATCCGGCTCAGGGTCTTGTCGATGTAGGAGGCGGTGTTCTTGCCCGGCCGGATGCCGGGGATGAACCCGCCGAACTTCTTCATGTTCTCCGCCATGTCCACCGGATTGAGGATGATGGCGGTGTAGAAGTAGGTGAAGAAGATGATGGTCAGCGTGTACACGATCACGTAGGTCGGCGCTCCCGGCGAGAGCAGCCGCGTGATGTAGTCCATCGTCACGTTGCCCTGGAACATGCTCGAGATCGTGGCCGGGAACATCACGATTGCCTGCGCGAAGATGATCGGGATCACGCCCGCCGTGTTGACGCGCAGGGGGATGTGCGTGTTCTGGCCGCCGTAGACGCGGCGTCCCACCACCCGCTTGGGGTACTGCACCGGAATGCGGCGCTGCCCCATCGTCATGTAGATGATGCCCGCGATCACCAGCACCATCATGACGATCATCACCAGGCCGCCCAGGTAGTTGATCTGCTTCGTCTGCAGGGCCCGGATCGTGTTCAGGAAGTCGACCGGGTAGCGGGCGATGATGCCGATGGTGATGATCAGGCTGATGCCGTTGCCGATGCCGCGCTCCGAGATCTGCTCGCCCAGCCACATGACGAAGATCGTGCCCGTGACCAGGGTCAGCATGGTCAGGATCTTGAAGCCCAGCCCGGGGGCGGCGACGACCTCGGGCCCCATGGACTCGAGGAAGACCGCCACGCCGAAGGACTGCAGGGCCGACAGGAACACCGTGCCGTAGCGCGTGTACTGGTTGATCTTCTTGCGGCCCTCCTCGCCCTCCTTCGCCAGCTTCTCGAAGTACGGGATCACCGCCTGCAGGAGCTGCAGGATGATCGACGCGCTGATGTAGGGCATGATCCCCAGCGCGAAGATCGTCGCCTTGCTGAGGTTGCCGCCCGCGAAGAGGTCGTAGAGCGCGAGGATGCCGCCGCCCTGGCCCTGGAAGAAGTCCATGATGGCCAGGCGATTCACGCCGGGCAGGGTGATGTGCCCGCCCAGGCGGTAGACGACCAGCATCACCGACGTGTAGATGATCCGCCGGCGCAGGTCGGGTATCTTGAAGACGCTCTGCAAGCTGTTGATCATCGAGGGTCCTTTCCCCGGCATCGGGCGCCGGAACGCCCGCTAGAGGACCGTCTCCACCGTGCCGCCCGCCGCCTCTACGATCTCGCGGGCCTTGGCGCTGCACTTGTCCACGCGCACGGTCACCGCGCGATTCAGCTCGCCGTCGCCGAGCAGCTTGACGGGCTGCAACCGCTTGCCGACCAGGCCGTGCTCGTAGAGGGTGTCGAGATTGGCCTCGACGCCCTCGGGCAGCCGCTCCAGGTCGCGCACGTTGACCACCTGGAAGACGCGCCGGAACTTGTTGTGGAAGCCGCGCTTGGGCACCCGGCGGTTGATGGGCATCTGCCCGCCTTCGAACCAGGGCCGATGCTTGGCGCCGGAACGCGACAGCTGGCCCTTGTGGCCGCGGCCGGCGGTCTTGCCGTGGCCGCTGCCCGGACCGCGTCCCACGCGCTTGCGATCGCGCGTGGCGCCCGGAGCCGGCTTCAGTTCGTTGAGCTTCATGCGGCTATTCCTCCACAGGCTCGACCCGCACCATGTGCTTGACCTTGAAGATCATGCCGCGGATCTGGGGCGTGTCCTCGTGGACCACGGTGTGGTGCATCCGCTTGAGGCCGAGGGCGCGGATGGTGCGCTTGGCCGGCTCCTTGTAGCCGATGCACGACCGGATCTGGGTAACCTTGAGCTTGCCGGCCATGGGCTAGGCCTCCTCCTCATTGATGCCGTACATCTCCTTGACGGAGATCCCGCGCCGCTTGGCCACCTCGTTCGAGGACCGGAGGCGCGTCAGGCCCTCCATGGTCGCCCGCACCATGTTGTGCGGATTGTTGGAGCCGAGGGACTTGGTCAGGATGTCGGAGATGCCCGCCGCCTCGAGCACTCCGCGCACCGGCCCGCCCGCGATGACGCCCGTGCCGGGCGCCGCCGGCTTGAGCATCACCCGGCCGGCCCCGTAGCGCCCGTCCACCCGGTAGGGGACGGTGCGGTTCTCGAACCGGTTGACCTTGATCATGCTCTTGCGGGCCGCCTCGGTGCCCTTGCGCACGGCCTCCGAGATCTCGCGGGCCTTGCCCAGGCCCGTGCCCACCATGCCGTTGCCGTCCCCCACCGCGACCAGGGCCGTGAAGCTGAAGTTCTTGCCGCCCTTGACCGTCTTGGAGACGCGATTGATGGCGATGACGTTCTCGATCAGGTTCGAGCGCTCCTCTTCCTGCTCGCGGCGGCGCCCTCTCCGTTCCTTGTCTCTTCCACCTCGGTACACGCTGGTGACCCCCTAAGCGCTGGCTCGGTTCCTAGAACTTCAGTCCGGTTTCGCGGGCGGCGTCGGCCAGGGCCTTGACCCGGCCGTGGTACAGGAAGCCGCCGCGATCGAAGATGACGTTGTCGATGCCCTTGGCCTTCGCCGCCTCGGCAATGGCCCGTCCGACCTGGCGCGCCTGCGCCACGCCCTGCGTCTCGCCCTCGGCGGGCGTCACCGCGGCCTTGAGGCTGCTGGCCTGGGCCAGCGTGACACGCTGCACGTCGTCGATGAGCTGGGCGTAGATGTGGTTCAGGCTGCGATAGACCGACAGGCGCGGCCGCTCGGCGGTTCCCGCCATGTGCTTGCGGATGCGGCGGTGCCGCTTGCTCCGCTGCTGCTTGCGGTCGAAGGGCTTGATGGCCATGATCGCTCCTTAAGACTTGGCGGAGGCCTTGCCGGCCTTCCGGATGACGTACTCGCCCTTGTAGCGGATCCCCTTCCCCTTGTAGGGCTCGGGCGGGCGCCAGGCGCGGATATCGGCCGCCACCTGGCCGACCACTTCCTTGTCGTGGCCCAGGACCCGGATCTGGGTCGGCGCCGGCACCTCGAAGGTGACGCCCGCGGGCGGCGCGACAACGACGGGGTGGGAGTAGGCCAGCGCCAGATGCAGCTCCTGGCCCTTGAGCTCCGCGCGGTAGCCGACGCCCTGGATCTCCAGTTCCTTGATGAAGCCCTGGGAGACGCCCACGATCATGTTGCTCAGCAGGGTCCGGGTCAGGCCGTGCTGGGCGCGGTGCGTGCGGCTCTCGCTGGGACGCCGCACGGTGATCTCGCCGTCGCCCCGCTCGAGCGCCATCTCGGGATTGAGCTGGCGCGCCAGTTCGCCCTTCGGACCCTTCACCGTGACGAAGTTCTCGCCGCTGATGTCCACCGTGACGCCGCCGGGGACGGGGATCGGTTTCTTGCCTATTCGCGACATGGGCTTGCCTCCGATGTTCTTTCGCGCCTACCAGATCTGGCAGAGGACTTCCCCGCCGACGCCGCGCTCCTTGGCCTGCGTTCCGGTGAGGATGCCGTGGCTGGTGGAGAGCACGACCACGCCGTACCCCCCCATCACGCGCGGGATCTCGTCCTTCTTGGCGTACACGCGCCGCCCCGGCTTGCTGATGCGCTGCATGCCCTCGATGGCGGGCGAATTGCCCATCCTGTCGTACTTCAAGTAGACCCGCAGCAGACCCTGCTTGTCGTCGTCGACGAACTTCAGGTCCCGGATGTAGCCGGCCTTGAGCATGATCTTTGCGATCTCGCCCTTGACCCGGGAAGCCGGAATGTCCACGCGGGCGTGCTTGGCGCGGGAGGCGTTCCGGATCCTCGTCAGGAAGTCCGCAATGGGATCGGTCATCGACATGCTCTTACCCTCGTTTCGCTGCTCTGGAGTTCCCTACCAGCTGGCCTTCACGACGCCGGGGATCTCACCCCGGAGGGCCATCTCACGGAAGCAGATGCGGCAGATGCCGAACTTGCGGATGAAGGCGCGCGGGCGCCCGCAGACACGGCAGCGGGTATACGCCCGGACCTGGAACTTGGGCTTCTTCTTCGACTTCACGATGAGACACTTCTTAGCCACGCTGACACCTCACACGTACAGCCGTCAGTTCCGCCGGAACGGCATGTTCAGTTGCCGCAACAGCTCCAGCGCTTCCTCGTCGGTCTCGGCGCTGGTGACGAAGTTGATGTCCATTCCCTGGATCCGCGAGATCTTGTCGAAATCGATCTCCGGGAAGATGATCTGCTCCTTGATGCCCAGGTTGTAGTTGCCCCGGCCATCGAAGCTCCGCGTCGGCACCCCGCGGAAGTCGCGGATGCGCGGCAGGGCCACGTTCACCAGGCGATCCAGGAACTCCCACATGCGGTCGCCCCGCAGGGTCACCTTGAGCCCGACGTCCATGCCCTCGCGGATCTTGAAGTTGGCGACGGACTTGCGGGCGCGGTTCACGCGCGGCAGCTGGCCGGTGATGGTGCCCAGCTCCTCGCGCGCGGCCTTGATGAGCGCGTTGTTCCGGGCGCCCTCGCCGACGCCCATGTTGACCACGATCTTCTTGAGCTGCGGCACCTGCATGGAGTTCGCGTACTTGAACTTGTCCTGCAGCGCGGGCACCACGCTCTCCCGGTAGTACTGCTTGAGCCTCGCCATCGTCTGCTCCCTTTCCTGCCTTCGCGCGGCGCCGGCGGCGCCGCGGGGCGACCCTAGGGCCGGGACCCCTTCTCGATCAGCTTCACGTTGGAGACGTGGATGGGCGCCTCCATCTCGATGATGCCGCCCGGATCCTGCTGGCTGCGCGGCTTCCGGTGCCGCTTGACCAGGTTCACCTTCTCCACGATGACGCGCTGCCGCTCGGGGAAGACCTTGAGCACCTTCCCCTTGAGCCCCTTGTGCGCCCCGGCGATCACCTCGACGACGTCGTTCTTTCCGATCTTCACGGCATCACCTCGTTAGAGCACTTCCGGCGCGAGGGAGACGATCTTCATGAACCGCTTCTCGCGGAGCTCCCTCGCCACCGGCCCGAAGATGCGCGTTCCCACGGGCTCGTTCTGGTTGTTGATGATGACCGCGGCGTTCTGGTCGAAGCGGATGTAGGAGCCGTCGCGCCGACGGACCTCCTTCTTCGTCCGCACGACCACCGCGCGCGCGACCTGTCCGTTCTTGACCGTGCCGTTGGGCAGGGCCTGCTTCACGGCGACGGTGATGACGTCCCCCACGGAGGCGTACTTGCGTCGCGTTCCGCCGAGGACCTTGATGCACTGCGCCTTCTTGGCGCCGGAGTTGTCCGCGATGGTCAGCATCGTCTGCATCTGGATCATGTCCTACCCCCTACTCAGCGCGCTTGACGATCTCAAAGACCCGCCAGCGCTTCGTCTTGCTCAGAGGGCGGGTGGCCATCACGCGGACCATGTCCCCGATCCGGCACGTGTTCTCCGCGTCGTGTGCGACGACGTTGCTGCTGCGCTTGTAGTAGCGCTTGTAGCGAGGATGGGGGATGCGGCGCTCGATCTTGACGACCACCGTCTTGTCCATCTTGTCGCTCACGACCGTCCCCATCAGGGTCTTCCGCAGGTTGCGGGTGCTTTCCATGATCGACTCCTCGGTCCTCTCCCGGCCTCGCTAGGCCTCGCCATCCTGGTGCCGGCGCTCGGCGACCAGAGTCTTGATGCGCGCCAGGTCGCGGCGCGCCTTGCGCAGCAACAGGGGATTGTCGAGCTGGTTGAGCGAATGGCGGATCTTCATGTTGAACAGCTCGTCGGCCGCGTCCAGCGCGCGCTGCTCCAGCTCGTGGAGGCTCAGGTCCCGCAGATCGTTGGTTTTCATGGCCCCCTCCTAGGCGTTCCGGCTCAGGAACTTCATCTTCGCGGGCAGCTTGGCGGACGCCAGCCGCATGGCCTCCTTGGCCACCGGCTCGGCCACGCCCTCCAGCTCGAAGAGGATGCGGCCCGGCTTGACCACGGCCACCCAGTACTCGGGGTTGCCCTTGCCCTTGCCCATGCGGGTCTCGGCGGGCTTCAGCGTGATGGGCTTGTCCGGGAAGATCCGGATCCACAGCTTGCCGCCGCGCTTGACGTGGCGCGTGATGGCGACACGGGCGGCCTCGATCTGCCGGCTGGTGATCCAGCACGGCTCCTGGGCCTGCAGCCCGTACTGCCCGAAGGAGATCTTGTTGCCGCGGTAGGCGAAGCCCCGCATGCGCCCCTTCTGGACCTTGCGTCGCTTGACTCGCTTGGGCATCAACATCTCAGATGGCCTCCTGTACCTGGCTGCTCAGCTCCCGCTTGAAATCCTTCGGGAAGATGTCGCCGACGTAGACCCAGCACTTGACGCCGATGGTGCCGAAGGTCGTGCGGGCGATGGCCATGCCGTAGTCGATGTTCGCACGCAGCGTGTGGAGCGGCACCTCGCCCTCGTGATAGTGCTCGACGCGCGCGATCTCGGCGCCGCCCAGGCGGCCGCCGCACTGGATCTTGATGCCGCGGGCGCCCATGCGCATGGCGGAGGTTATGGACTTCTTCATCGCCCGGCGGAAGTGGATGCGGTTCTCGAGCTGCGTGGCCACGTGCTCGGCCACCAGCTGCGCCGAGAGCTCCGGCTTCTTGACTTCCTTGATGTTCAACTGGATCTGCTTGCCCGTCAGCATGTTGAGCTGATCGCGCAGCTTGTCAACCTCCGCGCCCTTGCGCCCGATGACCATCCCCGGCCGTGCCGTGTGGATGTTGATGGTCACCTTCTTCGTCGAGCGCTCGATGGTCACCCGGGAGATGCCCGATCGGTAGAGCTGCTTCTTGATGTACCGGCGGATCAGGACGTCCTCGTTGAGCCAGTCGGCATAGCTCTTGCCGCCGAACCAGCGGGAGTCCCAGGTCTTGATGATGCCAAGCCGGAAACCGGTCGGATGAGTCTTCTGACCCACTGTCTGCCTCCTTAATCGCCGCGCTGCTCGAGTTCCACATGGATGTGGCTGGTCCGTTTCCTGATCCGATGGGCCCGTCCCTGGGCGCGGGGACGGATCCGCTTGAGGGTCGGGCCCGCGTCGGCGCGGATGCCGCTGATGAAGAGCTCGTCCACGTCCACGGGATGGTCCTCGTCCGCGAGGTGGGCCGCGTTCGCCACCGCCGACTGGATGACCCGGCGGACGGGCAGGGCGGCCCCCTTGTTCAGGTGCTTGAGCAGGTCCAGCGCCTCATTGGCGTTCAGCCCGCGGACCAGGTTCGCCACCTGGCGCACCTTGCTGGGGGAGATGCGTACGTATCTGGCGCTCGCCTTGGCAGGCATGTCTACCAACCTCCAGTCTCGACTCCGGCCGATCCCTACTTCTTCTTGCCGCTGTGCCCGCGGAAGGTGCGGGTGGGCGCGAACTCGCCGAGCTTGTGCCCCACCATGTTCTCCGTGACGTACACCGGGATGAACTTGTTCCCGTTGTGCACGGCGAGCGTGTGCCCCACGAACTCGGGGGAAACGGTGGTGCGCCGGGCCCAGGTCTTGACGACCTTCTTCTCGCTCCTGGCGTTCATCGCCTCGAGATGTCGCAGGAGCTTGAGGTCGATGTAGGGGCCCTTCTTCAGGGATCGGGACACGTTCTTCCTCCTCGCGACTTACTTCTTGCGCCGACGGATGATGAAGCGGTCCGCGGCCTTGTTCTTCTTGCGCGTGCGGTAGCCCTTCGCCGGCTGGCCCCAGGGCGACACGGGGTGGCGGCCGCCCGAGGTCTTGCCCTCGCCGCCGCCCATGGGATGGTCCACCGGGTTCATGGCCACGCCGCGGACCTTGGGCCGCCGCCCGCGCCAGCGCGCGGCGCCGGCCTTGCCGAGGACGGCGTTCTCATGGTCGATATTGCCCACCTGGCCGACGGTCGCGTAGCAGCGCTGGTGGACGAGCCGGACTTCGCCGCTGGGCAGGCGCAGGTGCGCGTAGTCGCCGTCCTTGGCCATGAGCTGGATGTAGGACCCGGCGCTGCGCGCGAGCTGGCCGCCCTTGCCGATCTTCAGCTCGACGTTGTGGATCGTCGAGCCGAGGGGGATGCGGGCCAGCGGCAGGGCGTTGCCGACGCGGGCCTCCACCTCGGGGCCCGCCTCGAGGACGTCGCCGACCTTCAGGCCGTGCGGCGCCAGGATGTAACGCTTCTCGCCGTCGGCGTAGACCAGCAGCGCGATGCGGGCCGAGCGGTTCGGGTCGTACTCGACGGAGGCGACCCGGGCCGGGATACCGCGCTTGTCGCGCCGGAAGTCGATGCGGCGGTACAGCCGCTTGTGCCCGCCGCCCCGGCGCCGGGACGTGACGTGGCCGTGGTTGTTGCGGCCGCCCGACTTCTTCAGGGGCTCCAGCAGGCTCCGCTCCGGCTTGTCCGTCGTGACCTCGGAGAAGTCGGAGACCGTGCGATAGCGCTGGCTCGGCGTCAGGGGTCGGAACTTCTTGATACCCATGGCTCTCTCCTCGCCCGGCTAGGCCTCGCTCAGGAGGTCGATGCTGCTGCCCTTGGCCAGCGTGACGATGGCCTTCTTCCAGTCCGGGCGCTTGCCCGCGTAGCGGCCCAGGCGCTTGACCTTGCCCTGGACGGTGGCGGTGCGCACATCGACGACCGTGACCTTGAACAGCTCCTCGATGGCCGCCTTGATCTCCGGCTTGCCGGCGCGGCGGTCCACCTCGAAGACGTACTTGTTGTGCGCGCGCAGCAGCGTGCTCTTCTCGGTCAGCAGGGCGCGGCGCACGATGTAGTGGACATCCTTCATGACCCGAACACCTCCTTGACCTGCTCCAGCGCGGCACGGGTCAGGAGCAGCTTGTCGGCCCACATCACCCGGTAGGTGTTCAGCTCGCGGCCGGTGATGAAGTCCAGGTTGCGGATGTTGCGGGCCGAGAGGCAGACGTTCTCGTCGTACTCGTCGAGCACCAGCAGGACCTTCTCGCCGGCGATCCCCAGCTTGTCGAGGAGCGCGGCGAAGTCCCGGGTCCGGGGCTTCTCGAAGCCCAGGGACTCCACGACCAGGACGGCGCCCTCGCCGGCGCGGTCGCTGAGCGCGCCGTGCAGCGCGGCACGCCGCGCCTTGCGGGGCATGCGGATCGTGTGGTCGCGGGTCTTGGGCCCGAAGGCGGTGCCGCCGCCGTAGCGCAGCGGCGACTTGGCCGATCCGGCCCGCGCCCGGCCCGTGCCCTTCTGGCGGTAGAGCTTGGCTGTCGAGGCGTTGACCTCGGAACGATCCTTGGTGTGGGCCGTGCCGGCGCGCTGGTTGGCGAGCTGGCTGCGCACGGCCTCCCAGATCAGATGACCCCTGACCTCACGGCCGAAGATGTCGTCGGGGAGCTCCACCGTGCCGGCGGTCTCTCCGCTTCCGTCGTAGAGGTTTGCGTTCGGCATGTCCGTTCCCGCTTTCTGCTTCGCTGCGCCCCTCGCGCAGCGGCGCGCTGCCGCCTCAGACCTTGATCTCGATGTCCACGCCCGCCGGCAGGTCCAGCTTGGTCAGGGCGTCCAGTGTCGCCGGCGAGGACTTGGTGATCTCGATCAGGCGCTTGTGGACCCGTATCTCGAACTGCTCACGTGACTTCTTGTCCACGTGGGGCGAGCGCAGCACCGTGTAGAGGGAGCGCTGCGTCGGCAGCGGGATGGGTCCCGAGATCTCGGCGCCCGTTCGCTTGGCCGTGCGGACGATCTCGAACGCGCTGCGATCGAGCGTCGCGTGCTCGTAGGCCTTGAGCCTGATCTTGATCTTCTGTCCCGTGTTCACCTGTCATCCTCCTGCTCGGCTACACCAGCCTCGGCCCCGGCGGGACCGTCTGCTCGCCGTCGGTTGGGGCTATTCGTAGATCTTCGTCACCACGCCGGCGCCCACCGTGCGCCCGCCCTCGCGGATCGCGAACCGGAGGTTCTCCTCCATCGCGA
>JAFGBK010000013.1 GCA_016933175.1 Candidatus Krumholzibacteriota bacterium
CTGCCGGCGGGCCTGACCTTCGTGTCGGCCGCGGCCAGCCATGGCGCCTACGATGACGGCACCTTCGTCTGGGACCTGGGCGACCTGGTCGCAGGCGCCGCCGACACGCTGAAGATCACGGCCAGCGTGGACGCGGGCACCCAGGGCACGACGCTGGTCAACACGGCGAGCGTGCTGGCGACGGACCAGGGCGATTCCGATCCGGACAACGACGCCGACAGCGCCGAGATCGGCATCTCCGGCACGGACCTCGCGCTGGCCAAGGTCGTCGACGAGGAGCACCCCGCCGAGGGCGACACCCTGCTGTTCACGGTCACGGTCGAGAACCTGGGCCCCGACGACGCCGCGGGGATCGCCGTGACCGACACGCTGCCCGCGGGCCTGGTCTTCGATTCCGCGGCGGCCAGCCAGGGCGGCTACGACGCCGGCACGGGCCTGTGGGTCCTCGGCGACCTGGCCCTCGGCGCCACGGCCAGCCTCGACGTGCGGGTCGTGGTGGCGGCGGGCAGCGCCGGCGACACCCTGGTCAACGCCGCCCGCATCAGCGCCTGCGACCAGGCCGATCCCGACAGCGGGAACGACCACGACACGGCCACCGTGCGGGTGCGCGGCGCCGACCTGGAGATCGGCAAGATCGTCAACAAGGCGATGCCCCACGAGGGCGAAACCGTCCTCTTCACGATCTCGGTCAAGAACGGCGGCCCCGACGCCGCCACCGGCACCGTGATCCATGATTCGCTGCCCGCAGGGGTCAGCTACCGGAGCCATAGCTGCCCGGGCACCTACGATCCGATCACGGGCGAGTGGGACCTGGGCGCCCTGCCCGCCGGCGGCAGTGCCCTCCTGCAGATCAGCGTCGACGTGGATCCCGGCACGGCCGGGCAGGTGATCACCAACACCGCAAACCGGTCGGCGTCCATGCCCGTCGATCCCGATCCGGCCAACGACGCGGACGCGGTCGCCATCTTCGTCCAGGAGCGCGAGCCGACGCCGATCCAGGCGACCGCGCTTCCCCAGGCGAGCGCGACGCTGCTGCCGGGCACGAACACCGCCGCGGTCTTCCGCATCCAGCTGGAGAACCTGGGCGCCGACGACGAGACGCTCACCAGCCTGACCCTGTACAACGCCAGCACCGGGGCCGGCACGCCCGAGCAGCTCGACGGCGACTGGACGGCCCTCTCCCTGGGCTGGCCCCTCGGTGTCGAATCCACCGAGCTCCAGTGGCGGACCGCCGGCTTCAGCGCCGGCCGGGCTCGCTTCAGCGGCCTGACCATCCCCGTGCCCGCCGGGCGGATAATCTTGCTGACGGTGGCCGGCGGGGCCTCCCTCGCCGCCCGGGACGGCGACGTCCTCGACCTCATCCTCGACGGCGAGAGCGACCTGCAGTTCGCCCGCGAGTGCGACGTGCAGGGCGCCTGGCCCCTGGATCCGGACGGAGGATTCCCCGTCGACGGCATGGCCGCGGCCCAGATCGCCCTGAACGACCTGGAGGCCGGCGATCTCATGACGGGCTCCGAGCGCAACCTCGTCCTGGACGCCCGCCTGCCGGCCAACGGCTACCAGCCGGACCGCCTGGGCAAGATCAACCTGGTCAACTGGGGGCAGGCCCAGGCCGGCTCCGACATCACGCGCCTCGCGCTGTGGGTGGACGACGGCGACGGCCTGTTCGCCGCCACAGCGGACACCCTGCTGGGCGACTTCGCCTTCACCGGCGAACGCTGGGAGCTCACCGGCCTCGACCAGGCGGTGCCCCCGGTGGGCCTGCGCGTCTTCGTGACGGCGGATGTCGCCGAGATGGCCGGCGAGGGCGCCACGGTGCGCCTGGGCTTTCCCGCCACGCCGAACGACGTGGCCCTGGGCATGGCCACCGACAACGACGGCCCCCTGGACGAGGACCGGATCAGCGGGACGGTGCAGGTCATCAGCGCCGACAACCGCGTCACCTTCGCGGCCGTGCCCCTGGACGGCGCGACGGTCAACCCGGGCCAGGGCGATGTGCCGGTCTTCCAGTGCACGGCCCGCAACAGCTACGACACCACGCGCCGCCTGACCGGCCTCACGATCGCCAACGCCAGCCAGGGGGCCGGCGACCAGGCGGAGCTGGACGGCGAGCTGGAGCTGCTCCACCTGCGCGCCGACGGCGACGGCGACGGCGAGCTGGACGGGCCCGAGACCGATCCCGAGCTGGCGACCGCGCTCTTCGTGGGCGGGGGCGCCGTCTTCGGCGCCCTGGCCTGGGACCTGCCGCCCGACGCGATCCGCCACCTCTTCGTCACGGCGGACATCGCGCAGCATGCCGCGGCCGACGGCGATGGCCTCGGGGTGCAGGTGGGCGCCGCCTACGACCTCGTCTTCGAGGATCCCGGCACGGTCGCCTCGGGCGCCTGGCCCCTGGATACGGGCGCCCGCTTCACGGTGGACGGCATGCTGGCCGTCCAGGTCACCAACTTCGGCGCGCCCGTGGCCACCCTCGGGCCCGGCGAGGGCCCCGCCCTGGTCCTCGATCTCCTCGTGCCTCCCAACGGCTACGCCAGCGACATGCTCCAGCACCTGCGCGTGGTCAACCTGGGCACCGCCGAGCCGGACGACATCGCGGCCCTGCACCTGTGGCGCGACGACGGCGACGGCGCCTTCGAGGGCGCCGGCGGGGACTACGACCTCGGCGAGCTGGCCTGGCTGGAGGACGCCTGGCAGAGCGGCTTCTTCAACGCCACCCTGGGCGCAGGCGGCGCCCGGCTCTTCGTCGCCCTCGAGGTGGCCGAGACCCTGGCCGACTCGGCCACTGTGCGGCTGGCCGTGCCCCAGGACGGCATCGTCGTCGCCTCCGGCAACGACGGCCCCATCGACACGCTGGTGGCGAATCCCGAGACGCAGCTCCTCAGCTCGGCGCCGCTGCTGGCCACCCTCGACATCGCGCCCGACGGCAGCACGCTGGGCCAGGAAGTGTCCGTCGCCATGGCGGTCCGCAACCTGGGCGGGGAGACCGTCATCGACATCACGCCCGCGGCGCTGACGCCGTCGGGCGCGGGCGTCCTGACCGTACTCGGGCCGCCTGCGCCCGCCAGCTTCGACCTCGCCGTGGGCGAGGCCGACACCTTCCGCTGGCTCGCGCGGGCCGACGGCGTGGGCGACGTCGTCCTCAGCAGCCGGGCCTCGGGCCTGGGCGACACGAGCGGTCTGACGCGCCTCTCCCTCGAGACCGGCTCCGACCGGCACTGGATCTTCACCCAGGCCGACAGCCTGGGGCTGCACCTGGTGCCCTCCATGCCGCCGGCCGTGAACCGCGGCCAGGCGGGCGTCGTGCCCCTCTACTTCACGTTCAGCAACAGCGGCGGCGCGGCCGCCTCGGACGTGCGCCTGAGCGGGCTGCGCGTCGAGCTGCGGAACCAGGTGGGGGCGGGCATCGCGCCGGCGGACCTGCTCGACCGGGTCGTCGTCAGCGAGGGCGCCACGGTCTACCTGGAGAAGACGGCCCTGGAGACCAGCGGCAGCGAGCTGGACCTGACCCTCGCCACGCCGGTCCTCATCACGCCGCTGGAGCCGGTCACCCTCAGCCTGCAGATCGACATCGCCGCCGACACCCAGGTGCCCCTGTTCGAGGTGGTCGTCCCCGACAGCGCCTGCTTCGTCACCCAGGACGCGACCAGCGGCGCGCCCGTGGCCGTGGTCCTGGACGCGGGGGCCTTCCCCGTGGCGTCGGGCCAGGCCGACGTGGAGGAGCCGCCCGCGCGGCTGGACGTGTCCGCCGGCGCGGCGCCCGACCTCGCCGTCAGCCGCGGGCAGGCAAACGCGCTGCTGCAGGCTCTCGTCCTGACGAGCCCCGGCGTCACCGGCATCACGGCGAACGTCCGCGTGACCTCCTTCTCGGTCTGCCTCCTGGACAGCGCCGGGGCCCTGGTCGCCGATCCGGGCCAGGTGCTGTCGCGGCTGGTCCTGGCCGGACCCCAGCAGAACCACTTCGAGACGGCGCTGGCCCCCGGCGCCGACAGCCTGCTGATGGTGGGCCTGTCGCCCCTGCTCTCGGTGCCCGTGAACACGCCCGTGACCCTGCACCTGTCCGGCGACATCGCCGCCGCGGCGCCGCCGGGCCGGTACCGGCTCTGCCTGGCTGACTCCCTGGAGTTCCACGCCCAGGCCGCCAACACGGGCCAGGCCCTGCCCGTGGGCTACGCGACGAGCCCCCTGGCCGGGGCGACGTTCCGGGTGGAACTGCCCGCCGCCAGCCCCCGCGGTCTCGGCCTGGCCGGCCTGCCCGCCAGCGTCACGGTCGGCGAGACCGGCGTGGAGGCCCTGCGCCTGCGCCTGCGCCACCCGGGTCCGCCCGACCAGGCCGCGGTCACCGTGACCGGCCTCGGCCTGTGCTGCCGCGACGAGGCGCGCAACCCCCTGGCGCCGGGCCTCTACCTGGACCGGCTGCATCTGCTCTGGGACGGCGTGGAAGCCGCCCAGGCGGCGGACCTGCCCCTGATCGGCGGCGCCTGCGAGCTGCTCCTGCTGGCGCCGCGCGACCTGGCGCCTGGCGACACGGCCATCCTCGCCCTGGTCATGGACGTGGAGGCAGCCGCCCCGGCTTCGTTCTTCGAGCTGGTCCTGGCCGGCGACGGCCTCCACGCCGCCGACGTCAACACGGGCGCCGCCCTGGAGCTGGTGCCCGAGGACGGGGAGACCCTGCCCCTGGTCTCCGGCCTGACGCGCCTGGAGTCGCCGGCGCGCGAGCTGGTGGTGGGGCTGGAGAGCCTCATGCCGGCGGCCCTGGCCGCCGACGGTGGCGAGCTGGCCGTCGCCCGCCTGACCCTGGCGAACACGGCCGAATCCGGCTCGGGCACCATCAGCGTGCGCTCGTTGACCCTGGCCGCCGCCGACGGCAGCCGCGCGCCGTGGCCGGCGGGCGAGGCGGCCGAGCGCCTGCGGGCCTACCACGGCGGGGCCCTCTGGGCGGAGAGCGCCGTCCTGGCGGCGGACTCCATCACGGCCTGGCTGCCGGGCGGCGAGGATCTCGTCATCGAGGCGGGCGAGACGGAGACCCTCGAGCTCCGCGCCGTCTGGCATCCGGCCGCCGGCGCTCCCGCCGGGGGCGTCCGCCTGGGCCTCGACGCCGGCGGCGTGGGCGTGGTCCAGCCCGGCAGCGCCCTGTTGGCCGTCAACGTGCTGGCCGCGGCGGGGCAGTCCTTCCCCGTCTGGACGCAGCCCGGCAACTTCAGCCCCGCGCGCCTGGCCGACAGCTACGCCAACTTCCCCAATCCCTTCGCCGCCGGCCGCGAGTCCTGCGCCATCGTCTACTACCTGCCCTGCGAGGGCCGCGTGAGCCTCGTCGTGCGCACGGCGCGGGGCGAGGTCGTGCGCACCCTGATCGACGGCGCGATCCAGGATCCCGGCCTGCACCAGGAGACGACCTGGGACGGCCGCAACGGCCGCGGCAAGGTCGTGGCCAACGGCGTCTACCTCGCCGAGCTGCGCGTGCGCTTCGCCGACGGCGCCGAGGAGCGTCTCTTCCACAAGGTGGCGGTGCTGCGATGAGCAAGATGGCGCGGCACGCACTGCCGGCGGCCCTGGCCGCGCTGCTGGCCCTGGCGGCGGCTCCCCCGTCCCGCGCCAGCGAGGACGCCGGCACGCGCTCGGTCTTCGCGACGCCGGCGGGCAACCGCGCCCTCGCCCTCGGCGGCCCCGGCGCGGCGCTGGCCGGCGACGCCAGCATCGTCTTCCGCAATCCCGGCGGCCTCGGCCTGCTGCCGCGCGCGGAGTTCCAGGCCGCCTACGCCAGCCTCTACGGACTCGGCTTCGGCGAGCAACACGCCGCCCTGGTCCTGCCCAGCTGGCGCTGGGGCGTGGCCGCGCTGGGCTTCCGCCACTTCGGCGTCGGCGGCATCGACGAGCGGGACGATCGCAACCTGCTTCTGGGCGAGGAACTGGGCTACGGGGAGAGCGAGTTCACGCTGGGCTACGGGCGATCCCTGGGCGACGCCTGGAGCCTGGGCGGCGGCGTCAAGCTGCGCCATCAGAGCCTGGCGGGCTACTCGGCCACGGGCCTCGGGCTGGACCTGGGCGTCCTGCTGCACCCGGCCCTGGCCCTCGGCGCCGAGGCGGCCTGGGCGCGTCACTGGCAGCTTGGCCTGAGCGTCGTCAACGCCGTGGAGCCGCGGCTGCGTCTGGATCAGGAGAGCGTCGGCGATCCCCTGAGCCTGCGCCTGGGCAGCGGCTACCTGCACGTCCTCGGGCGCGGCCGCTGGGCCCTGGCCGTGGCCGATCTGGAGAAGACGCGCGACATGGACCTGCGCCTGCACGCGGGTCTGGAGGTGGCCGTGCTGCCCCTGGCCCTGCGCGTGGGGATCAACGACGGGATCCTGGCGGCCGGCGCGGGCCTCCGCGTGCGCGATCTGCGCTTCGACTACGCCTGGGAGGACAACGCCATCGAGGCGGTCCACCGCTTCGGCCTCACCCTGCAGTTCGGCGGTAGCGCCGACCAGAGGCGTCAGGCCGCCCTGCGCGCCGAGGACGAGCGGCTCCAGGCCCGCCTGGCGGCGGCCTTCGAGGAGCGCCAGTCGGCCCGCCTCGGCGAGCTGCTGGCCCAGGCCGAGGCCGCCCGCCTGGCCGGCCGCTTCGACGAGGCCCTCGAGCTCTGCGCGACGGTGGGCACGCTGGCCCCGAATCATGCCGGGACGCGGAACCTGGCCCTGCGCTGCCTGCGGGAGAAGGCGGCCCGCCTGGAGGCTGCCGGCGATCTCGCCGGCGCCGCCATCGCCTTCGGCCGCGCCCTGGAGCTGGCGCCGGACGACGCCGCCGCCCGCACCGGTCTGGAGCGCTGCCGCGCCGAGAGCAACCGGCGCGCCGCGCGATCCAGCGAGCTGCGACGCCAGTTCGCGGCGGCCCTGGACGCCTTCGGCGCCGGAGAGCTGGCGGCGGCCCGCGAGGGCTTCCGCCGCATCCTGGTCCTGGAGCCGGACGACGGCGAGGCCGCGGGCATGCTGGCGCGGACCGAGGAGGCCATGGCCCAGCGGGCGGCGAGCCTGCTGCGCCAGGCCGACCGCTTCATCGGCGCCGGGCTGCTGGACGAGGCCGCCCAGCTCGTGTCCGAGGCGCGGACCTTGGATCCCGAGGCCGCCGGTCTCGCGCGGCTCGACGCGCGCCTCGCCGAGGCGCGCCGCGGCCACTGGTCCGCCACCCCGCGTCCGGCGGCGGCGCCCACCGCCGGCGCGTCGACCGCGCGGCGAAGCCTGTCCCGCCACGAGCAGGAGGAGGTCGCCGACCTCTACCGGCGCGGCGTGGCGGCGGCCGAGCGCGGCCAGGCCGACGACGCCCTGCGCTACTGGGAGCTCGTCTGGTCGCGCCAGCCCGGCTACCAGCAGGTCGACGAGTACCTCAGGCGCGAGTACCTCATGCGCGGCATGGAGGCCTTCGCCGCCGGCCGCCTGGAGGAGGCCGCCGCCTTCTGGGAGAAGGCCCTGCGCGTGGATCCGCGCGACGAGCGCGCCATCGGCTACCTGGCGCGCGCGCGGGAGCAGATGGAGCGCACGCAGGAGATCATGAGCAAGTGACCGCCGCGGAGGCGAGGCAGGCATGACGGACTCGAGGCAGACAGAACGCGCAGCCGGCGCCGGACGGAAGGACCGGCGGCCGCGCATCATCGGCATGCGGCTCATCGTGACGAGCGGCACCGTGGCCCTTCTGGCCGCCGGCGTCCTGGGCGTCGGGGCCCTGGGCGAGCGGCGGTCCCGCCAGGTGCTCGCCGGGGAGATCGAGACGCGCCTGCGCCTGCAGGCGCGCAACCTGGCGCTCATGAGCTCCGGCGCCCTGCTCAGCGAGTATCCCGAGCTCACCCTGCACCCGCTCGTCAAGGAGATGCAGGCGGACCTGCCCGAGCTGGCCTTCGTCCTCGTCGTGGACCACGAGGGCGTCATCCAGGGACACCAGGACGCGCGCAGCCTGGGCGAGATCTACGTTCCCGATCCCGGGCTGGCGGCGCTGGACTCGCTGTCGGCTGGCGGCGGCGCGCGTCTGCTCGGCAGCGCCGAGCTGCTGGTGGCCGCGGCGCCGGTGATGCACCCCAACGGCGAGCAGGCCATCGGACAGGCCCTGGTGGGCCTGCCGCGCGACTACATCTCGCGCCTGGTCGAAGCCGCCCGCTCCCAGCAGCTCCTGCTCGTGGCCACCGTCCTCGGCCTTGGCGTGCTGGCGGCCCTGGTGCTCATGGGGCGCCTCCTGAGGCCCATGGACGCCCTGCGCGCCGGCCTCGAGCGCATCGGGCGCGGCGACCTGGACACGCCCATCGCCCTGCGCGCCCGCACCGAGCTGGGCCTGCTGGCCGAGGCCGTCGACGAGATGGCCGCGGAGCTGAAGTCGGCCCAGGTCACCCTGGTGGAGTCCGGGCGCCTGGCGCACGAGATGGAGCTGGCCCGCGACATCCAGCGGAACCTGCTGCCCGCCGGCCACCTGGACGCCGGCGGCTGCCGCGTCACCGGCGCCCACCGGGCGGCCGCCGAGGTGGGGGGCGACTACTACGACTTCTTCGCCCTGCCCGACGGCCGCGTAGCCGTGGCCATCGCCGACGTGTCGGGCAAGGGGCTGGCCGGCTGCCTGATCATGTCCATGCTCTCGGCCCTGCTGCGCTCCTACCAGGGGGACTTCGGCTCCCCGGCCGCACTGCTGGTCATGCTGGAGCACCAGCTCCAGGACACCCTCAAGCTCGGCCAGTTCGTCACCATGTTCTACGGCGTGCTGGATCCCGACAGCGGCGAGCTGCGCTACGCCTCGGCCGGCCACAGCCCGCTCCTGATCCACCGCGCGGCCACGGGGGAGGTGGAATGGCACCACACCCGTGGCATTCCCCTGGGGGCCGTCGCGGGCGGCGCGCTGGCCACGACCCTCGAGGATGCGCGGCTCCTCCTGGCGCCCGGCGACCTCCTGGTCCAGTACACCGACGGCATCAACGAATCCTTCGCGCCCGACGGGGAGCAGTTCGACTTCTCGCGCATCGAGACCGTGGTCCGCGAGCACGCCGCCGCGGGCGGCGAGGCCGTGCTGGCGGCCCTGCGTCGCGCCGTCCACGACTGGACGGGCCGCGACGCGCCGGACGACGACGAGACGCTGCTCGTGATCCAGCGCGACGCGGCAGCCCCCGGCGCCCGCGAGGTCGCTCCGACCGCCGCGGCGGCCGGCGGTGATCCGGCCGGCAAGACCGTCGTGGGCCCCGGGGGCGATCCGGGCGGCGACGCCGCTGCGGCCGTGTCGCTGCCGCCCGGGCACGGGGTGATGGATCTCCAGAGGCGCCTGCCCGAGGCGCAGGCGCGGGGCGTCCATCTCGAGCTTCCGGCGCGCCTGGACGCGCTGCCGCGGCTCCATCTGTGGCTGGCCGATTGCCCGACGCTGGACGCGCTGCCGGTGGTGGACCGGCAACTGGTGGAGAACGCCCTCTACGAGATCTGCGCCAACATCGTCGAGCACGGCTACCAGGAGGATGCCGGGGCCACGCTGGACGTCTGGTGGGTGCCGGCGGGCGGCGCGGATCCGCTCGCGGACGAGCCCCTGCCCGATCAGGCGGCGCCGCGCCTGGCGGCCAGTCTGGGCGAGGCCTACTTCCTCCTGCGCGACGCCTGTCCGCCCTTCCGGCCCGGCCCGTGGCAGGCCAGCGACCTCAGTGACCCGGGCATCCGCCGTCGCGGCCGCGGCCTCGGTCTGGACATCGTCCACCGCATCGTCAGCCGCGTCGTGTATCAGCCCACGACGCCCCAGGGCAACCTGACCCTCTTGCAGTTCGATCCCGAACCGGATCCGAATCCGAAGGTGGTACACCATGTCTAGCTACTTCACGCTCCATCCCGCCGAGTTCCGGGGACAGACCGCCGTCCTGCGCCTGAGCGGCAGGCTCGACGCCGAGTCCGCCCTCACCCTGCGGCAGCACTGCGCGGAGTTGCGGGAACAGGGGCAGCGACGCCTGATCCTGGTGCTGAGCGGCGTCACCTTCGTGGCGAGCAGCGGCGTGGGAACCCTCCTGGCCCTGACCGAGGAGTTCCGCACCGCCGGCGGTTGCCTCGGGCTGGCCGAGATCTCCCCGGCCGTGGCCTCGGTCTTCAAGCTGCTCAACCTGGAGCAGTTTCTCGAGATCCACGACACCCTCGACGAGGCCTGCGCGGCCCTCGGGGTCCAGTCGTGACGGGCCGCGAGATCGAGGAACGCGGCGGCGTCCTGGGGCTGCCCGCCGAGGCCGGCATGGCCGATCCCGGCGGCGGCGGCCTGCTGGCGCCGCCCATGCCGATCCACGAGCCGCGGCGGCACGAGCCACCGCCCGAGCAGGAGAAGCGCAAGCGCGACTTCGAGTCCCACAGCCTGGTCTCGCTGCTGGAGCTGAGCCACGAGATCAACCTGGCCGACGACGTCTTCCAGATCGCCGAGATGGCCCTGTTCAACATCATGGGCCACCTCGGCACGCCCCTGGCCGCCCTCTGGCTGCTGCCCGCGACGGAGGCCGGGGATGCTGCGGAGGCCGGGATCGCCACGGAGGCCGTGCTGCTGGCGAGCCAGGGCGTCCGCCGCGCCCAGATCGAGGCCGTGGGCGTGAGCTGCGCGCCCGAACTGGTCCGGCGCTTCCACACGCGGCCGCAGGTCCTCGACCTCGAGCGCGAGGAGGACGTCGCCGGCGCGCGGAGCCTGGTTCTGGCCCGCCGCCAGGGCATCGCGCGCTTCGCGCCCCTGCTGGTTCGCAGCGAGCTGCGGGGCTGGCTGGCCCTCGGCCCGCGCATCGGCGGCCGCCCCTACGGCGGCATCGAGAGCGAGGTGCTGCGGGCCAGCCTCGACATCCTGTCCGTCGCCCTGGACAACAGCGCCCTCACCACGCGGCTGCGGGAGAACAACCGCCGCCTGCGGCGCGTCAACGAGGACCTGAAGGAGCTGGACCGGCTCAAGTCCGAGTTCATGGCCAACATGAACCACGAGCTGCGCACGCCCCTGACGGCCATCCAGGCCTACCTGCAGATCCTCCAGGACCTGGAGATGGACGAGGAGAACCGCCGCGAGAACTCCCGCCTGGCCCTGGACGAGTGCGTCAGGCTGAAGGGCATGATCACCCGCCTGCTCAACTTCCAGGCGACCGCCGACGAGGAGGCGCAGCTGCCCCGGGAGCCCGCCGAGCTGCTGGCGCCCCTGCGCCGCTACTTCGAGGAGCGGCGGCCGGGCATCGTCGGCGACCTGCGGGAGTTCGCCATCATGCTCGAGGACGAGGTGCCCTTCGCCCGCTTCCATGAGCGGCGCCTGCTGGAGATCGTCGACGCGCTGGTGGAAAACGCCATCAAGTTCACGCCGCGCGGCTCGCGCATCGTCCTGCGCCTGGGCCAGCACGCCCACGGCGACGTGCGCTGGGCCAAGGTGGCCGTGGAGGACGACGGCCCCGGCATCCCCCCCGAGCGCCTGCCCTCGCTCTTCGAGGCCTTCCGCACGGGGGACGGCTCCTCCACCCGCGAGGTGGGAGGCATGGGCGTGGGGCTGGCCCTGGCCAAGCGCTACGCGGACCTCATGGGCGCGCGCCTGGAGGCCGAGAGCGAGCTGGGCCGGGGATCCACCTTCACCCTGCTCCTGCCCACGGACTGAGGATTCACGCCTGACGGTCCAGGACCATGACGTCGTGACGGCCGCCGGCCGCGCCGGCCGCCGCGTCGACGCGGAAGCCGAAGGCCGCGTAGAAGTCCTGGGCGTCCCGCGTCGCCAGGCGGATCCGCGCGCAGCCGCGCAGGCGCGGGTGGTCCAGGATCAGGCGCACCAAAGCCCGACCCAGGCCGCGGCCCCGCCAGTCGGGGCGCACGACGATGTCGAAGAGCCACTCCTGGCGCGTGCCGTCGCCCGCCGCGCGGGCCGTGGCCACGAGCTCGCCCGTATCCGCCGCGACGGCGCCCGTCCAGGCGCCGGAGAGGCGGTGGGCCCGGCGGATCGCGTCCGGCGTCACGTCCGCCAGCCAGTAGGCGCCCTCCAGCAGGCCCAGCGCCTCGTCCAGGCGCTCCGGCCCGGGCGCGCAGATCAGGCGTGCGCCGGCGGGCGCCGCCAAAAACGCCGGCGGCGGATCCAGGGGGAAGGCCGCCAGGGATGCGTCCACCGCGCGCAGGTCCGCCGGGCGGCCGCGCCGCCACAGGTGGACCAGGACCCGGCGGCGCTCGTCGTCCGCCATGCTCTGCCCCAGCTCGCGCCGGCCGGAGATCCGCTCCAGGCGCAGGGCCAGCACGCCGACGCCGGCCAGCGTCCGCGCATCGCCGGGCGCGACCGGGTCCAGGGGCGTCCAGCCGCCGTCGGGCTGGTGCTTGGCCATGAGGGCCGCCAGGGCGCGCGCCTTGCGGTCCGACTCCGCCAGCCATTCAAGCCGGCCCTCGGCCAGGGCGCTGCGATACCAGGTGGTGGCGCCGCAGCCGGGCCCGTCGCGGAAGGTGGAGGGGATCTCGGCGACCACCTCCGCCGCGCCGGCGACGGCGGGGCCGCCCGCCGCCGCCGCCTTCTCGCCCGCGAGGGCGCAGTGGAAGACGAGGTGCTCGTCCAGGCGCACGCCGTGGAGGTGGCGCAGGAGGGGCCGGCCGTCGGGGAGCACGGCCGCCAGCTCGTGGACCGGCGCGTCCGCCAGGAGGGCCAGGGCCTCCTGGCGAGGCATCTGCTTGCGGGAACGGCGCACGGCGGGCTCCTTTCGACGGGAGGCGAGCATAGACCGGCGCGCCCGCCGGGTCGATCCCTTTGGCTTTGCCAAGCGGTCCCGGATGGCCTAGGCTTCGCGCGCGGCGGACGCGGGGCGGTCTGCGCGCACCCAGCGGCGAGGAATCCCGATGCAGGTATCCGGAACCGACACACGCTTCCCCCTGGCCGCCGTGCTGCGCGCGGCGATCCTGCCGTTGCTGGTCCTCGCCAGCCTGCTCGTCCTGCGCCGCCTGGGGATCGACACGGACCTGGACGGCATCCGCCGCTGGGTCGCCGCCCGCGGAGCCTGGAGCGACCTGGCCTTCGTCGCCCTCTACGCCCTGACGGTGCTGGCCGCCCTGCCGGGCATGGTCATGACCCTGGCCGGCGGCGTCCTGTTCGGATCCCTGGAGGGCGTCGTCCTCGTCAGCATCGGCTCGGCCCTCGGCGCCAGCCTGGCCTTCTGGCTCGCGCGCGGCCTGGCGCGCGAAGCGGTGCAGAACTGGCTGGGCGGCAATCGCCACTTCCAGCGTCTGGACCGCTGGACCGACGAGCGGGGAGCCGTCGTCGTCGCCCTGACGCGGCTGTTCCCCGTCATCCCCTTCAACATCCTCAACTTCGCCTTCGGCCTCACGCGCGTGCGCTTCGGCATCTACCTGCTGTGGACCTGGCTCTGCATGCTGCCGGGGACGGTGGTCTACGTCGTCGGCGTGGACGCCATCCTATTGGGGCGCAGCGAGGGCCAGGTGCCCTGGCCCCTGGTCTGGGTGGCCGCCGGGGCGCTGCTGCTGCTGCTGGGGCTCCTGCCCTGGGCGCGTCGTTGCCTGCGCCGCCACCGCGCCGGTGAGGACTGAGGCGGCGGCCGGGCACCGCCGCGGCGCGTCCGCGAGCCTGGCACGTCTTGACGCGGCGGCTTCGTCTGCGCACCATCCCTGTGTCGCGGCGGACTCGGCGGCGCCGGGCCGCCGCCCGAAAGGAGAGCCATGAGCGAGCAGCAGCGCCCCGAGGCCCGGCCCCTGCCGGGCGTGCAGCACGTCATCCCCGTCGCCAGCGGCAAGGGCGGCGTCGGCAAATCCACGGTGAGCGCCAACCTCGCGGTGGCCCTGGCGGCGGCCGGCAAGCGCGTGGGGCTTCTGGACGCCGACATCTACGGCCCGAGCATCCCCACCATCATGGGCGTCCAGGCGCCGCCGCGCGTGGAGAACGAGCGCGTCGTCCCCGCCGAGCAGCACGGCGTCAAGGTGATCAGCATGGGCTTCTTCATACGCGAGGAGCAGGCCGTGGTCTGGCGCGGCCCCATGCTGTCGAAGATGCTCGACGAGTTCCTGCAGAACGTGGACTGGGGCGAACTGGACGTGCTCATCGTGGACCTGCCGCCCGGCACGGGCGACATCCAGCTCAGCCTCTGCCAGAAGATCAAGCTCGCGGGCGCCGTGGTGGTCTCCACGCCCCAGGACGTGGCGCTCAAGGTGGCGCAGAAGGCCATCAGCCTCTTCGGGCTCTTGGAAACCCCGGTGCTGGGTCTCATCGAGAACATGAGCTACTTCATCTGCCCCGGCTGCGGCCGGCGCGAGGAGATCTTCGGCACGGGCGGCACGCGGCGCGCTGCCGAGGCCCTGGGCCTGCCCTTCCTGGGCGCGCTGCCCCTGGTCACCGCCCTGCGCGCGGAGTCCGACGCCGGACGTCCCCCGGCGGCCCTGGATCCCGAGGGCGAGATGGGCCGGACCTTCCGGCTCATCGCCGACCGCCTGCTGGCGGAGGCCGAGGCCCGGGCCGCGTCGCCGGCGGAGCCGCGCGGAGCCGGTGGGGGCGCCTGAGGCCGGGAGCCGCTGGCGGCCCTCCGACAGCTGAGTTATTTTCAATAATCCTATACACTTAGATGAAGACCGCGCTTTCCCCGGCCGGCGCCGCCGTGGTAGAATCTTGATCAGGAATCACCGGCCGCCGCATCGGCGGCTTCCCTTTCCCATGTCCAGGGAGGCAGTGATGAAGCTCGCACGTATCCTTCTCCTCTGCATCTGTACTGTGCTCGTGGCCCACCCGTCCCTCGCGCTGGTGCCACGAGCGGTGATCGCCGAGCTCGCCACGTCGGTCACATGCGGCTACTGCCCCCAGGCCTACAGCGGGCTCGAGATCATGAAGGGCCGCTACGACCGCCTGGAGTTCAACGCTCTCCGCTATTACACCACGGCCGGCGTCGGCACCGCCGAGACGAGTACCCGCATCGCCTACTACGGCGTCACGGGTTATCCCACCTGCATCTTCAACGGCACGGTACCGGTGGTCGGTGGCGGCGATGCCGCCAACGACGGCAGCGCCTACGACCCCGTGGTGCTCGGCATGCTCGATGACGCGACGGCCGTGAAGCTGGCCGTCACCGACTTCACCCTCGGCTCGCCCGCCTCGGCCACCGTCGAGGTGGAGCTCGACGACGACCTGGCCGACATCGCGAACACCTACGTGCGCCTGTTCCTGGTGGAGGACAACGTCATCTACAGCACGCACACCTACCAGGACGTGGTGCGCCGCGTTCTGCCCCAGGAGGCCCTGACCATCGACCTCGCGGGCGAGACGCAGTCCGTCACACGCACCTTCGACATCGACGCCGCCTGGAACCCGGCCAACCTCTGGGTCGCGGCCATCGTCCAGCGCGACGGCGACCGGCACATCCACCAGAGCGCTACCAGCCGGCCCCAGCCGGCCTACGCCTTCCGCTTCTACGCCCTGGGCGACCGGGTGGCCATCGACGGCGCCGAGCACGTCTTCGGGGACGTCGTGATCTTCAACATGGGCATCCGTCCCGACGTCTACGACCTGATGCTGGACACGGCCGCGCTGCCCGCGGGCTGGACGGCCAGCATCGTTCACGAAGGCGTGCCCCAGCCGAGCGTCGCCCTGGCCCTGGATCCCGGCGAGAGCGCCACCGTCCAGGTGAGCGTCGATCCCTCCGGCGGCGTCAGCGGCAGCGGCCTCGTATTGCTGGTCATGACGCCGCAGAACCGCACGGGCGAGCGCCGCCTGGCCTACACCGTCATCACGCCGGACACCGAGGTCCTGCTGGTGGACGACGACGGCGCCGAGAGCTACGAGACCGACTACTACGCGCCCGCCCTGGCCGGCCTGGGCCGCATCTTCGCCATCTGGGACCGCAACGCCGCGCCCCTGACCGGCGCCCTGCTGGCCAGCTTCGACGTCGTGGTCTGGAACCTCGGCTGGGCCTTCCCCACCCTCGACGCCAGCGACCGCGCCGCGCTGGGCGAGTACCTCGACGGCGGCGGCCGGCTCTTCGTCTCCGGCCAGGACCTGGGCTGGGAACTGAACAGCGAGGGCGGAGCGGCCTACGCCTGGTACCAGCAGTACCTGGGCGCCGCCTACATCGCTGACGACACCAACTACTACACGCTGTCCGGGGTGCCCGGCGATCCGATCAGCAACGGCCTCGTGCTGACCATCCAGGGCGGCGACGGCGCCGACAACCAGGACTACCCCAGCGACATCGACGCCTACGGGGTCGATTCGCGCGTGATCCTCACCTACGACGCCCAGCGCAACGGCGCCGTGGCCAAGAGCGACGGCGTCTCCAAGGTCGTCTACTTCGCCTTCGGCTACGAGGCGATCGACAACGCCGCCGACCGCGAGCTGGTGATGCAGCGGGTCATCGGCTGGCTGACGGGAACCGGCACCGACGCCCCCGCGGCGCCGGCGCCTGGCCTGGTCCTACGCCAGAACGTGCCCAACCCCTTCAACCCGACGACCGAGATCGCCTTCCGCCTGGACGGCCCGGCCGATCTGCGCCTGGAGATCCTGGACGCGCGCGGCCGCCTGCTGCGCGTGCTGGCGGAGGGGCCGCTGCCCGCGGGCGAGCACCGTGTGGTCTGGGACGGCCGGAACGCCGCCGGCCGCGCCCTGCCCTCGGGAGTCTACTTCTACCGCGTGGTGACGCCGGACGCAGCCCATTCCCGGCGCATGGTGCTGGTCAAGTAGCGCGGCGCCGATCACGTCTGCGCAACACGGGCGAGGCCGCCGGCGGCCTCGCCCTTCTGCATGCCGTCGCGCCCCAGCGCGCGGCCGTCTTGATTTCCGGTGGTGGGTTCGGTACCTTCTGACGCCGGTCGAGCGAGTAGTGGCCCGCTGGAGTCCGGCGGGCCGGATCCCGCCTCCCGGCCTTCCGGTTTTTCCGACCCGCGCAACCTGGAGAAGCATTCATGGCGAAGAAGGAGATGAAGCGAGTCCTCGTCACCGGGGCCGTCGGCCAGATCGGATCCGAGCTCACCATGGCCCTGCGCGAGCGCCACGGCGCCGAGAACGTGCTGGCCACGGGGCGCAAGACCAGGCCCAGCCAGGCGCTGCTCGATTCCGGGCCCTTCGAGTTCATCGACGTGACCCGCAAGGAGAGCATCGAGGCGGTCGTCGACAAGTACGCGATCGACACCATCTACCACATGGCCGCCATCCTCTCGGCGGTGGGCGAGGACAAGCCCTGGCTCTGCTGGGACGTCAACATCAACGGCCTGAAGAACGTCCTGGACATCGGTGTCGAGCGCGGACTGACGCGGGTCTTCGTGCCCAGCAGCATCGCCGTCTTCGGCCCCGGGACGCCGCTGGCCGACACGCCCAATGACACCGTCCTGAGACCCACGACCATGTACGGCGTGACCAAGGTGGCGGGCGAGCTGCTGGCCGACTACTACGTCAAGCGCTTCGGCCTGGACTGCCGCGGCGTGCGCTACCCGGGCATCATCAGCCACGAGACCCTGCCCGGCGGCGGCACCACCGACTACGCGGTCGCCATCTACTACGGGGCCGTCGAGAAGGGCAGCTACGAGTGCTTCGTGAGCGAGGACACGGTGCTGCCCATGATGTACATGCCCGACGCGATCAAGGCGACGCTCGACCTCATGGACGCGCCCTTCGCGGACCTCGCGCACCACAACGACTTCAACATCGCCGCCATGAGCTTCTCGGCCGGCGAGCTGGCCGCGAGCATCCGCGCGGTCATGCCGGAGTTCACCTGCACCTACAAGCCCGACTTCCGGCAGGCCATCGCCGACAGCTGGCCGGACTCCATCGACGACACCGCCGCCCGCGAGGAGTGGGGCTGGCAGCCCGCCTACGACCTCGCCGCCATGACCGAGGACATGCTGGCGGCCCTGAGAGACAAGCAGTCAGCCGGCCTTCTGAAGTAGACGGCCGCAACCGTTGACCCCGACGCGCCTTGGGAGAACAGGCAGGAGGGATTCGATGTTCGATACCGTACGCGACGAGCTGAAGGCGACCCTGGCCGAGATCGAGGAGGCGGGGCTCTACAAGCGCGAGCGCATCATCGTCAGCGACCAGAAGGCCAACATCCGGCTGGACAGCGGCGTGGAGGTCCTCAACTTCTGCGCCAACAACTACCTGGGCCTGGCCAACAACCCCGACATCGTGCGGGCCGCCAAGGCCGGCATGGACACCCACGGGTTCGGCCTCTCCTCGGTGCGATTCATCTGCGGCACGCAGGACATCCACAAGCAGCTGGAGCGGAAGATCGCCGAGTTCTTCGGCACCGAGGACACCATTCTCTACACCTCCTGCTTCGACGCCAACGGCGGGCTCTTCGAGGTGCTGCTGGGCCCCGAGGACGCCGTCATCAGCGACGCCCTGAACCACGCCTCCATCATCGACGGTGTGCGCCTGTGCAAGGCCATGCGCTACCGCTACAACAACAACGACATGGAGGACCTGAAGGCGAAGCTGGAGGAGGCGCGGGGCGCCGGCGCCAAGCGCGTCATGATCGCCACCGACGGCGTCTTCTCCATGGACGGCATCGTCGCCCAGATCGACAGGATCTGCGACCTGGCCGACGCCTACGGCGCCATGGTGATGGTGGACGACAGCCACGCCACCGGCTTCTTCGGCCCCACGGGCCGCGGCGCCGTGGAGCACTGCGGCGCCCTGGGCCGCGTGGACATCATCACCTCCACCCTGGGCAAGGCCATGGGCGGCGGCTCGGGCGGCTTCACCACGGGGCACAAGGAGATCATCGACCTGCTGCGCCAGCGCAGCCGGCCCTACCTGTTCTCCAACACCCTGGCGCCGGCGATCGTCGCGGCGGCCCTGAAGACCCTCGAGCTGATCTCGGCCAGCACGAAGCTGCGCGACCGGACCGAGGAGAACACGCGCTACTTCCGCGAGAAGATGACCGAGGCCGGCTTCGACATCATCCCTGGCGAGCACCCCATCGTGCCCATCATGCTGGGCGACGCCAAGCTGAGCCAGGTCTTCGCCGACAAGATGCTGGCCGAGGGCATCTACGTCATCGGCTTCTTCTACCCCGTGGTGCCCAAGGGCAAGGCGCGCATCCGCGTGCAGGTTTCCGGGGCCCACACCCGCGCGCACCTGGACAAGGCCATCGTGGCCTTCACGAAGGTCGGCAAGGAGCTGGACGTCATCAAGTAAGCGTCCGGCCGGCGCGCGGCCGCGCGCCCACGGCAACGAGGAAGCCCGCCCCGCCGGGGCGGGCGTCACCTTGTGAAGACACGGCCAAGATTGCGCGCAGGCGCCCTCGATCCTCGCTCCTTGCTTGAGATGCATTCAAGCCTGTGGTACCCTGTAATGCAGATCCGACAGGTCTGGCGGGCAAGTCACCGGTGCATCCGGCGGACCCGCTCCGGACCGGGGCAGGAGAAACCGCCAACGCGAACCACATCCGGAGGGAGACGATCCATGAAGCGCGTGCTCATGAGCCTTCTCGTGCTGACCCTCGGCGTCGGCACCGCTGCCGCCGACAGCATGAGCTATAGCTGGGAGGACGGCGTCTACACCATTCTCGGCAGCTACCTCGACATCATCGCCACCAATGACGCCACCTTCGCCTGGGGCGGCACCCACAGCCTCAAGCTGGAGGACAACGCGGCCAGCGGCACGCCGCAGGCCTACCTGGCCTGGATCTCCGGCCTGCAGGACGGTGACGTCGTCACCGCGGCCTTCTATCGCTACGACGATACTCCCGGCGCCAGCCCCTCGGTCCGCATCTGGGGCCACTGGAACGACACCGACGACATCGGCGGCTACAACGGCAGCGCCGGCGGCAACGAGGACTATGGCCCGGGCGAGGGCTGGGACTGCACCTTGTGGTCCTGGACCGTGGCCGACGGCCATACCGGCCTGGTCATCGAGGCGCGCACCTACAGCGTTCCCGGCGACACCGTCTGGCTGGACGATCTCTGCGTGACGGCCCCCGCGGGCACCGTCATCATGATCCCCGACGGCTCCGTGCCCACCGCGGCCACGAGCTGGTCCCAGGTCAAGGCCCTCTTCTAGGCAGGCGGCCCGAAGCGACCTTGACCCTCGAGCACCCATCGAAGGACCCCGCCCGGCCTCGGGCGGGGTTTCTTCGTGCCATCGTCGCCGGCAACGGCAAGTCGTCGTTACGCTTGCGTAAAGAGTTGGCTAAGCTGGTTTGTCCGAAGGGCTTATCCGTGTTCTGCCGATTGACTACCACGACCTGTCGTGGTATGCTGCTGTAATCAGCCGGGGAGGCCTATCAGGCTCGACTGAGATCCGCGTTGCCACTCGGGGATCCCCGGGGATTCTACGCATGCAGCCCATGGACACGCAGCCGGAGGGAGATCTCCAATGAAGAAACTGTTAGCGACCCTTCTCGCGCTTTGCCTGAGCGCCGGGGCGGTCATGGCCGACACCATGACCTTCAGCTGGGAGGACGGCACGTCCACCATCCTCGGCAGCTATCTCGACATCATCGCCACCAACGACGGCACCATGGCCTACACGGGCAGCCGCAGCCTCAAGCTGGAGGACAACGCCGCCAGCGGCACGCCGCAGGCCTACATCGCGTGGGTCTACGGCCTGACGGACGGCGACATCGTCACCGCCAGCTTCTGGCGTTATGACGATACGCCCGGCGCGTCGCCCAGCTGCCGCATCTGGGGCCACTGGAACGACACCGCCGACATCGGGGGCTACAACGGCAGCGCCGGCGGCAACGACGACTACGGCCCGGGCGAGGGCTGGGACCAGACGAGCTGGTCCTGGACGGTGGCGGACGGCCACACCGGCCTGGTCATCGAGGTGCGCACCTACAGTGTTCCCGGCGACACCGTCTGGGTGGACGACCTCTCGGTCACCGCTCCGGTCGGCGCCGTCATCATGATCCCGGATGGCTCCGTGCCCGCCGCGGCCACGAGCTGGACCCAGGTCAAGGCGCTCTACTAGTCGCATAGTCCGCGCAAGCGATTCCGCATTTCCGAGGGGACCCCACCCGCAGGAGCGGGTGGGGTCCCTTCTGTGATCGGCCCGTTAGGCGCCGCCGCGCCGGGGCGGAGCCCGGAGAGAGACGACCATGTGGTGGGACCACGAGGACCTGAACGAACAGGAGACCCAGGAGCGCCTGCCGACCCTGGACATGTTCCGGCGCGTCTGGCCCTACGTGCGCCCGCATCGACTGTCCTTCGGCGCCGCCTTCTTCCTGGGCCTGGTGGGCGTGGCCTTCGTGCTGGGCCAGCCCCTCATGTTCAAGCGCATCATCGACGTCAACGTGCCCGCGGCGGACCTGCGGGGCCTGCTGCTGTCCGCCCTGGCCTACCTGGGGCTGATGATCGGCGCGGGCCTGGCCAACATGGCCTCCGCCACCCTGCTGGGCAAGGCCGGCGTCATGGCGGTCAACGCCATCAAGCGGAACCTCTTCGCTCACTTCTTCCGCCTCGGCGTGCTGTGGCTGGAGCGCATGCCCGTGGGCACACTGGTCAGTCGGATCGAATCCGACTCCCAGCGCCTGGTGGCGCTGACGGGCACCATGATGATGCGCATCCTGGCGGCCACGGGCACCCTGGTGGGCGCGCTCGTGGTGCTGGGCAAGGTGGACACGCGGCTCTTCGCCATCGCCGGCGTGGTCATCCCGGCCATGGTGGGGGGGACCCTCCTGCTCTTCCGCTACCTGCGGCCGCGGTTCCGCAAGGAGCGTTCGCTCTACGCGAAGCTGACGGGCGTGCTGGCCGAGATCATGCCCGCCGCCCGCTTCCTCCAGGCGACGGGGCGGACGAGCTGGGCCAAGGCGCGCATGGCGCGGGAGAACCGCGGCTACAACCGGTTCACCATCAAGCTCTTCTTCATGGAGTACGGGCTCTGGCACGGCCTGGGCCTGCTCGAGGTGCTGATGACCGTGGCGGCCCTGTGGCTGGGCGCCCGCTGGATCGCCGCCGGCAGCATCACCATCGGGTCGCTGGTGCTCTTCGCCCAGTACGTGGCCCAGGTCTACTGGCCCATCATCGAGCTGTCGGAACAGCTCGCCGAGATCCAGCGGGCCGGCGGCGCGGCGGACCGCATCTTCCAGACCCTGGACACCGTGCCGGCCGTGGCGGCGCCGCCGGATCCGGCGCCCGTGCCCGCGCGCCCGGGCAGCATCCGCTTCGACGGCGTGACCTTCGCCTACGAGCCGGGCCAGCCGGTGCTCGAGGACGTGTCCTTCGCCCTGGAGGCGGGCCAGACCCTGGCCCTGGTGGGTCCCACGGGCGGCGGCAAGAGCACCATCGTGAGCCTCATCTGCCGCTTCATGGACCCCACGGCGGGCCGCATCATCCTGGACGGGCGCGATCTCAGGGAGTACGACCCGGTCCGGCTGCGGCGCCTGTTCGGCCTGGTGCTGCAGGACCTCTACCTCTTCCCGGCCTCCGTGGCCGACAACCTGCGCGCCTTCCGCGAGGAGGTGCCGCCCGAGCGCCTGCGGGAGGCGGCCCGCACGGCCGGCCTGCTGGACCTGATCGAGAGCCGGTCCGAGGGCTTCGACGCCGTCATGGAGAGCCGCGGCCGCGATCTCTCCTACGGCCAGCGCCAGCTCATGGCCTTCGCGCGCGCTCTGGCCGTGGATCCGCCCGTGCTCATCCTCGACGAGGCGACGAGCAGCGTCGATCCGGGCACCGAGCGGAAGATCCAGAACACTCTCGCGCGCCTCACCGAGGGGCGCACGAGCCTGGTGGTGGCCCATCGCCTGTCCACTGTGCGGCGGGCCGATCGCATCCTCGTCGTCGAGGCCGGGCGCATCACCGAGAGCGGCAACCACGACGAGCTGATGGCTCTCGGCGGCCGTTACGCCGACCTGGTGGCCCTGCAGCTGGGGGAGGCGGTGCGCCGTGCTGGCTGACAGCCTGGGCAACGTCCTGCGCTGGTTCGCGCCCTACTGGCGGCGGGTGCGCGGCGGCCTGACGGTCGTCTTCGGCCTGACGGTGCTGGGCATCGCCACGCGGACGCTCTACCCGGTCATCTTCAAGTTCATCATCGACCGCCTGACGACGGACTTCGACGCCGCCAGCGCGCGCCACTGGATCCTGGCCCTGCTGGGCATGGGCGTCCTGCGCGAGGTGACGCAGGCCTTCCTGCCCTCGTGCCGCGCGTGGATGAACGTGACCAACGCCATGAACATCCGCCTGAGCCTGCTCGGCTCGGTGCTGCGCAAGCGGCAGGACTTCTTCCAGCGCTACCAGCCCGGCGACCTGGTCACGCGCCTGACGGACGATATCGACCAGATGGACAAGCTGAGCTGGTACAGCTGCTCGGGCGTGTTCCGGCCCATCGAGGCCTCGCTGACCCTGGCCTTCAGCCTGACGGTGATGTTCATCCTGCACTGGAAGCTGACCCTGGCCTCGACACTGCCCCTGCCCTTCATCGTCTGGCTGCTGTCGAGGACCGAGAGCATCCAGTACCGGCGCTTCAACGAGCGGCAGGAAACCACCAGCCAGACCGTCGAGGCGCTGGAGAGCGCCTTCTCCGGCTCGCGCATCGTGGTGGGCTTCGGCATGGAGGGTGCCCAGCGGGGCCTGCTCGACCGCGTGCTGCGCCGCCGCGAGTGGGCCGAGAAGCGCGTCGTGGTGCTGCAGGCCATCCTGGAGGGCATCTTCGCCCTCATGAACCAGGCCGGCCTCGTGGTGGTCCTCTTCCTCGGCGGCTGGTTCGTGCTGAAGGACCCCGGCTTCACCCTGGGGGACTTCTACGCCTTCGTGGCCTACCTGTCGGGCCTGACCATGCCGCTGTGGACCATCAGCTGGTTCTTCGTCAGCACCAACGTGGCCCACACCTCCATCAAGCGGCTCCAGGCCCTGGAGGCGGAGCCCGCGCGCGAGCTGGGGGATCAGGTCCTGGCCGAGCGCCATCCTTCTCTGCGCGTGCGCGACCTGGCCTTCGCCTACGCCGGCGACGGCGGCCGCGAGGTGCTGCGCAGCGTGAGCCTCGACGTGCGCGCCGGCGAGACCGTGGCCCTGGTGGGGCCGGTGGGCTGCGGCAAGTCCACCCTGCTGGAGTGCGCCGTGGGCCTGCTGGCGCCCGACGCCGGGATCGTGGAGCTGGGAGGCCGCCCCCTGCTGTCCCTCAGTGACGAGGAACGGGCCCGCCACGTGGCCTACTCGCCGCAGGACCCGCTGCTGTTCGGCGGCTCGGTGGGACTCAACGTCGCCCTCGGCCGCGAGGACGTCGCCGAGAGCGTCGTCCAGCGGTCGCTGCGCACGGCCTGCCTGGGCGAGGAGGTGACGGCGGACAAGGAGGTCGCGCCGGGCGGCAAGGGCCTCTCGGGCGGGCAGCGCGCGCGCGTCTCCATCGCCCGCGCCATCGCCGGCGAGCCGGCGGTGCTGGTCCTGGACGACGTCACCAGCGCCCTGGACGCCCAGACGGAGCGGCGCTTCTGGGATCGCGTGCGCGGCCACCTGCCCGACGCCGGGATTCTCGTTTCCACGCACCGGGAGGCGACGGCCCAGCGGGCCGACCGCGTGCTCTGGCTCGAGGACGGCGTGATCCTCCACGCGGGCAGCCACGAGGAGCTGCTGGCCCAGCACGCGGGCTACCAGCGCCTGTTCGCGCTGGACTGACCCCGCCGCCAGCCAGCGGGAGGCGGCGGCCGCCGCCGCCGCGTACGCGGCGCTGGCCGCCGCGGGTCCGCGGCGCGGGGACGGGCGCTACTCGCAGAAGACGCGGACGGTCTCGCCGTCGGCGCCCTCCACGTCCACGTGCAGCTCGCGCAGGGCCTCCACCAGCTCCTCGCCCTGGAGCTCGCCAAGCTGCGACAGGTCGATACCCTTCTCGGCCAGCTTGGCGCTGGTTTCCGTGGGCAGCACGGTGGTCAGCTTGATGCCCGTGCGCACCAGCTTGAGGGGCACGCGGATGTTGACCGTCTCGCCGTCGGCGCCGTTGACCAGGACGCGCAGGTAGCGGAGCGGCCCGGCGCCGCTCCCGTCGCCGGCCGGCGCGTCCCCGGCCTCGCCCTCCCCGCCGCCGACCCGGCGGATGGTCCTGGTGCGCACGGTCCGCCCCTGGGGCGAGGGCTCCAGCTTCTCGAGCAGGCGCTCGGCCTCGTCGGCCGTGATCTTGCCCTCCGCGAGCATGTCCAGCACCTGTTTCCGCTCTTCCGACATCACGTCGCTCCTTTGCGTTTCGCGCGCCGCCTCGTTCAGAGGAAGCGCAGGTAGACCTGTGGGCCGTCCGGATCGCGCACGTCGATGCGCGTGCCCGATAGCTGGCAGGCGACGGCGAGGGCCGACAGGCCCGTCCGCGCCGCGCTGGCGGTGACCGTGCCGGCGGGGGCCAGCCGGAGCAGGATCCAGGCGGCGAGGGCGAAGAGGGCCAGCAGGGGCCACAGGAGGAACACGGGCAGCGGCAGGATCACCCGCCGCCGCCGGCCGACGCCCACCAGCAGCAGCGAGGGGATCATCGGTCCAGATCCGCGAGGGCCTCGTCCACGCTGATCTCGCCGCGGCGCAGGCGCTCGAGCACGCGTGCCTTGGGCGCGGGGGCCTCGAAGTCCCGGTCCAGCTCGCGGACGACGGCCGCGAGGCGGTTCTTCACCGTCGGGTAGCTGATGCCGAACAGGCCCTCCATGCGCTTGATGGAGCCGTGGCCGCGCAGGAAGGCCAGCACGAAGAGCTGGTCCTCCAGGCGCAGGCGGGCGAAGGGCGAGACCTCGAAGTCCCCGTCCAGGGACACCTGGCACTCGGGGCAGCGGAGCCGGGAGATCCTCATGGGCTCGCCGCAGCCGGGGCATCGTGCCTGGGAAATGTCCACCTCGACCTCCTTTTCGTCACTCAGAATAGCCTTTGAGATTAATAAAGTCAAGGCATAGGTAGATAAAATTAAGTTCCTGGGCTGAGACGGGCACCATCCCGCATGAGCTTGAAGTGGGCTTCAGCGCGGCGCGCTCGGGGCTGCCGGGGCGGTAGCCGAGGACGGGCTCGTTGACGGGATCGCGCAGGCGGGCGGCTCAGTAGAGGGACTTGACCGCGCCCCAGGTGGCCTCGCGCACGGGCACGCCGCCGCAGCCGACGTCGAAGGCGCCGATGAGCGTGCCGCACTCGTTGTTGTCCGGGGCGCAGGGGGAGTCGGCCGCGATGCTGTAATCGCTCCGGGTGATGTCGCAGAAGAGGGGATTGGCCGAGATGTTGCCGTCCACGCCGAGCTGGCCGGCGATGCAGTCCGTCCAGTCGCCGCCCGTGTTGCCCCAGGCGTCGCAGCAGGTGCAGGCGAGGACGCCGCTCTCGGCGCAGGCGAAGGCGCCGCCGCCCGTGTTCAGGGCCAGGAGGCAGTTGGCCACGAGCGGATCGCCATTGGAGCCGGACGCGATGATCCCCTCGGCGGCCTGGTTGCCGGCGAAGGTGCAGTTCGTGATGGTGGTCCCGCCGTACTCCACCAGGAGTGCGCCGCCGGCGTTCCCGGCCATGTTGCCCGCGAAGAGGCAGCCGGTCACCGCGACGTCGTCGCCTTCATCCAGGGCGAGCGCACCGCCGCGGCCGGCGCTGTTGCCCTCGAAGACGCAGCCGTCGATGGTGATCGTCGCGAAGCTGGCGGCCAGGGCGCCGCCGAACATGTAGCTCGTGTTGCCGGCGAAGACGCAGTTCTCCAGGATCAGCTCGGTGCCGCCGCCCATGGCGAAGACAGCCCCGCCCATGATGTTGGAGGAGCAGTTCTCGATGACGCAGTCGAGAAGGCGCAGGCGGAAATCCTCCTCCACCCAGACGGCGCCGGGGCTGTAGTTACCGTGGCCGTTGGCAAGGGTGAAGCCCTCGACGACGCAGGTGGGGCCCGGAATCCAGTCCGAGAAGCCGGCCAGGATCAGGCAGGCGTCCCGCCCGTCGATGACCACCTCGCCGTCGGCCAGCAGGTGCACGCCCTCCTTCAGGAAGACCAGGGCGGTGGTGTTGGGGCCGGCGTGGCAGTTCTCGGTGTAGGTGCCGGCGGCCACGAGGACCGTGTCGCCGGCGGCGGCGCGAGGCGATGGTAGCATATCAGATCCGCGATGTTCCGGACAGCGCGCTCGGCGCGGCGTTCCGCGGAAGCTGCTATAATGATCGCACGGAGGTATTCCATGAACCGCTCGCCGCGTCGCGCCGTCATCGCTCCCGTCCTCGTGGTTCTTCTCGCCGTCGCCCTGCCGCCGGCCGCCGGCCGCGCCGCGCCGCCGCCGCCCGTGCGCCAGTGCGCCGAGTGGGAACCCGTGGAGGGCGTCATGATCCGCTGGCCCCTGGGCATCAACGGCGCCCTGGTGGCCGAGATGAGCGAGGACGTCCTGGTCTACGTGATCATCCTGCCCCAGCAGATCGACCAGGCCACGAGCAGCTTCTCCGCCTACGGCGTGAACCTGGACAACGTCCGCTGGGTCACGGCCGACAGCTATTCCCACTGGTCGCGGGACTGGGGCCCCCAGTGCCTCTTCGACGGCGACGGCGAGTGGGGCATCGGCGACCCCTGGTTCGACGGCTACCCCTGGGTGCCCCGCGGCCGCGGCTACGAGGACGACGACGACACGCCCGCCGAGTTCGCCAACTGGCTCGGCGGCGAAAACCTCTGGCAGCCGCCCTTCTACCTGACGGGCGGCAACTGGATGGTCGACGGCCACGGCCGCGGCTTCTGCACCGAGGCCCAGCTCGGCGAGAACGACCATCTCACCGAGGCCCAGTTCCGCCAGGGCGTCCTGGACTGGTTCGGCGTCGACGCGCTGACGATCCTGCCCAACTACGAGGGCTACGGCATCCAGCACGTGGACTGCGTGGCCAAGCTCCTGGACGAGGAGACCATCCTCGTCAAGCAGGTGGCGCCAAGCCACGGCGACCACGACGCCATCGAGGCCCTCTGCGACGTCCTGGAGGCCGGCACCACCTGCTACGGCAATCCCTATCGGATCGTGCGCGTGGACTGCGGGCCCTTCGGCGGCGTGGGCACGGCGGCCTACACCAACTCCCTGATCCTGGGCGGCAAGATGCTGGTCCCCGTCATGGGCTGCGAGGGCGACGCGTCGGCCCTGCACGTGATCGCCGACGCCATGCCCGGCTACGAGGTCCTCGGCTTCGCCGGCTCCTGGTACTACTACGACGCCCTCCACTGCCGCACCATGGGCATCTTCGACCGCGGCCTGCTGCGGGTGGACGCCGCGCCGCCGCCTGCGGAGATCCCCTTCGGCGCCTGGCCGGTGCGCGCCCTCGTCGACGACCGCAGCGAGGCGGGGCTCGACCCGGACGGCTGCGCCCTCCTGTGGCGCCTGGCCGGCGCGCCGGACTTCGCCGAGCTGGCCCTGGCGCCCCTGGCCGCCCCCGACTCCTTCGAAGCCTGGATTCCCGCCCTTCCCCCCGGCAGCGAGGTCGAGTACTATGTCCGCGCCCGAGACCTCTCGGGTCGCGAGGAGACACGGCCCGTCGTCGCGCCGGGGGCGCTCTATCGCACGCGCGTCACGGACGATCCCACCGACGCGGGCGCCGCCGGCCCGCCGGCGGTCCTGCGGGCCTGGCCGCGCCCCTTCCGGGACCGCCTGCGCCTGGCCCTGCCGGCCGCGCGAGGCGAGACGGCGGTCGCGATCTACGACGCGCGCGGTCGCCTGGTCCGCCGGCTGGTCCTGACCGGCGGCCAGGGTGCCTGGGACGGCCGCGACGCACGCGGACGAGCGCTTCCCGCCGGGATCTACCTGGTCCGGGTGGCAGGCGGGGAAGCGGGCGCCGCGCTGAAGGTCGTCAAGCTGCGCTAGGGAACCGCGCGCCTCCTCGCGGATCGGCACGAAGCTGGCAACGGGCCGCTCCGGCGGCCCGCTCCCCCCACCGCACGGAGGCGACGTGAATCCCGCCAAACCTGAAAGCCAGATCGCTCTCTTCATCGATTTCGACAACGTCGCCGTGGGCTCGGGCGGCAGCAGCAGCAAGGCCGGCTTCGCCGTGGCGCCCGTGCTGGAGCGCCTGCTCGAGAAGGGCAAGGTCGTCGTCAAGCGCGCCTACGCCGACTGGTCGCGGTGGCGCAAGGACAAGGACGAGCTGCACAGCGCCGGCATCGAGCTGATCGAGATTCCCCGGCCGCGCATCTCGGGCAAGAACAGCGCCGACATCCGCCTCGTGGTGGACGCCATGGAGCTGGCCCACGCCAAGGAGCACATCGACACCTTCGTCCTGGTGTCGGGCGACAGCGACATCACGCCCCTGGTGAACAAGCTCCGGGAGAACCGCCGCTACGTGGTGGGCATGGCCCTCAAGGAGTCCAGCAGCCAGCTCCTGGTGGGGGCCTGCGACGAGTTCATCTTCATCGAGGACCTGGTCAAGGAGCCCGCAACCCTGCCCAGCCTGGCCAAGGTCCCCAAGGGCAAGCGCCAGGTCTTCGAGCTGCTGACCGCGACGGTGCGGGCCCTGATGCGCGAGGGCCGCGGCACCCTCTACGGCTCCCTGGTCAAGGACACCATGAAGCGCAAGCGGCCGTCCTTCAACGAGACGGGCTACGGCTACGCCACCTTCGGCGACCTGCTCGAGGACGCCCAGGGCCGCGGCCTCATCGAGCTGACGCGCGACCGGGAGGCCGGCGGCACCTTCGTGGTCACGGGCCTCGGCTCCAAGGCGAAGGGGAGCTGAGTTGCCCCTGGACCTGGCGGCGCGTCTGGCCGAGGGCGTCCTGCTCTTCGACGGCGCCATGGGCACCTGCCTCTACGAGCGCGGGGTGCACCTGGGCCGCTGCTTCGACGCCATGAACGTGGAGGATCCCGACCTCGTCCGGGGCATCCACCGCGACTACGCCGCCGCCGGGGCCCAGGTGCTGACCACCAACACCTTCGGCGCCAACGCGTTCAAGCTGGGCCAGCACCACCTGGCCGACCGCCTGGAGGAGATCAACCGCCGCGGCGCCGAGCTCGCCCGCGAGAGCGCGGGCGCGGCCCTGCTGGTGGCCGGTTCCGTCGGCCCCCTCGGCGTGCGCATCGAGCCCTGGGGTCCCACGGCCCGCGCCGAGGCCCGCGCCGCCTTCGCCCGCCAGGCGGCAGCCCTGGCCGGCGGCGGCGCGGACCTCTTCATCCTCGAGACCTTCTCGGATCCCAGCGAGCTGATGGAGGCCGTGCGCGGCGCCCGCGAGGCCGCGCCGGAACTGCCCGTGATCGCGCAGATGACCCTCGGCGAGGATGGGAGCACCTTCTTCGGCGCGCCCATCGAGGAGGTGCTGCCCGTCGTGGCCCAGGCCGGGCCCGACGCCCTCGGGCTGAACTGCACCGTGGGCCCCGAGCTGATGCTCGAGGCCCTGGAGCGCGTGGCGAAGGTCGTCACCCTGCCGCTGTCCATCCAGCCCAACGCCGGCTTTCCCAAGCAGATGGGCGAGCGCTACTTCTATCTGTCCAGCCCGGACTACTTCGCCCGCTATGGCAAACGCTTCGTCGAGGCGGGAGCGCGGATCGTCGGCGGCTGCTGCGGCACCACGCCCGAGCACGTCCGCGCCCTGGCGCGGGCGCTGCGGGCCGTCAAGCCGACGGGCCGCCCCGCCCCCCTCGCCGCGGCCCCGGCCGGGACCGCGGCCGCGCGCGAGCCCGTGCCAATGGCCGAGCGCTCGGGCCTGGCCGCCCGCATCGCCGCCGGCCGCTTCTGCGCCAGCGTCGAGCTGGTGCCCCCGCGCGGCTGGGGCCTGGAGAAGATGCTCGCCCAGAGCCGCGAGCTGGCGGCGGCCGGCTTCGACGCGATCAACATCCCCGACGGGCCGCGGGCCACGGCGCGCCTGAGTCCCCTGGCCACGGCCGTCCGCGTGCAGGAGACGGGCATCGAGGCCCTGCTGCACTACGTCTGCCGGGACCGCAACCTGCTGGGCATGCAGGCCGACCTGCTGGGCGCCTACGCCCTGGGCCTGCGCAACCTGCTGCTCATCACGGGCGACCCGCCCGTGCGCGGCGACTACCCCGAGGCCACGCCCGTCTTCGACGTGGATTCGGTCGGCCTGACCAACCTGGTCACCCGACTCAACCACGGCCTTGACGTGGGCGGCCGCCGCATCGGCGAGCCCACGGGCTTCCTCGTGGGCGTGGGCGCCAATCCCACGGCCGTCTCCTTCGACCTGGAGGTGGAGCGCTTCTACTGGAAGGTGGACGCCGGAGCCGAGTTCGCCATCACCCAGCCCGTATTCGACGTCGCGGCCCTGGACCGCTTCCTCGCGGCCGTGGCCGAGTGGCGCATCCCCGTCCTGGCCGGCATCTGGCCCCTGCAGTCCCTGCGCAACGCGGAGTTCCTGGACAACGAGGTGCCGGGGGTGTCCATCCCCGCGCCCCTGATGGCGCGCATGCGCGCCGCGGCCGGCGACCCCGAGGCCGAGCGGGCCGAGGGCCTGGCCATTGCGCTGGAGATGGCCCGCGCCGTGCTGCCCCGCGTGGCCGGCCTGCAGGTCGGCGCGCCGTTCAACCGCGGCGAGGCGGCGATGAAGCTGCTGGCGGCCCTGGCGCCGGACATCGGCGCCCGGGAGGCGGCGCCGGCGCCCGGCCGCGCGGCGATGGACGCCGCGCCCGCCGCCGGGGCGCCGGGCGGGAAGGAGGCGCTGTGACGACCCGCGAGCGCCTCGACGAGCTGCTGGCCGAGCGCATCCTCGTCCTGGACGGGGCCATGGGCACCATGATCCAGATGATCGGCCTGGACGAGGCCGCCTTCCGCGGCGCTCGCTTCGCGGGCCACGACCGCCCCCTGCACGGCGACGGCGACATCCTCTGCCTGAGCCAGCCCGAGGCCGTCGGCCAGATCCACATGGCCTACCTCGAGGCCGGCGCCGACATCGTCACCACCAACAGCTTCACGGCCACGCGGCCGGGGCAGGCGGACTACGGCGTCGGCGACCTCTGCGGCGAGATCAACCGGGCGGCCGCCGAGCTCGCCCGCGCCGCCTGCGACACGATGACCCACCGCACGCCGCACCGCCCCCGCTTCGTGGCGGGCTCCGTGGGTCCCACGAACCGCTCCCTGTCCCTGCCGGCGGATCCGGCCGATCCCGGCTCGCGCGCCGCCACCTTCGACGAGCTGCGCGAGGCCTACGAGGAGGCCGTCCGCGGTCTGGTTCTGGGCGGCGCCGACCTGCTCCTCGTGGAGACGGTCTTCGACTCCCTGAACGCCAAGGCCGCCCTGTTCGCCATCGACACGGTCTTCCGCCGCACGGGCGCGCGGCTGCCGGTGATGCTGTCGGCCTCCCCTTCCGGTCCCGACGGGCGCCTGCTCACGGGCCAGACCCTCGACGCCTTCCTCGTCGCCACCGCCCACGGCGCGCCCTTCTGCCTGGGACTCAACTGCTCCACGGGCGCCCGCGAGATGGAGCCCCACCTGGCCGAGCTGGCCGAGCTGGCGCCGGGCTGGGTGAGCGCCCACCCCAACGCCGGCTTCCCCGACGAGCACGGCCACTACGGCGAAGCGCCGGAGGAGACGGCGGCCCTGGTCCGCGCCTGGGCCGAGGCGGGGCTGGTCAACATCGTCGGCGGCTGCTGCGGCACGACGCCTGACCATGTCCGCGCCATCGCCGACGCCGTGGCCGGCCTGCCCCCGCGGCCGCGCCCGTCGCCGGGCGCGCGGGCGAGCCGCTTCTCGGGGCTCGAGACCCTGCGCATCTTCCCCGAGAGCCGCTTCCAGATGGTGGGCGAGCGCGCCAACGTCGGCGGTTCGCGCCGCTTCCGCCTCCTCGTGGAGGCGGACGACCTGGAGGGCGCCCTGGGCGTGGCCCGCGAGCAGGTGCGTGACGGCGCCAACCTGCTGGACGTCAACATGGACGCCGGCCTGGTGGACGCGCCGGCGGCCATGCGGCGCTTCCTCGCCCTGCTGGCGGCGGATCCCGAGACGGCCCGCCTGCCGGTGGTGGTGGACAGCTCCCGCTGGGAGGTCATCGAGGCCGGGTTGCAGTGCCTGCCGGGCAAGGGCCTGGTGAACTCCCTGGACCTCGGCGAGGGCGAGGACATCTTCCTGGAGCGCGCGGAGCTGGCCCGCCGGTACGGGGCGGCCGTGGTGGCGATGGCCCGCGACGAGGAGGGCCAGGCCCTGATGGCCGAGCGCAAGGTGGCGGTGCTGGAGCGGGCCTGGCACCTGCTCACCGAACGGGCCGGCTTCCCGTCCGAGGACGTGGTGCTGGATCCCGGCGTGCTGGCCGTCGGCACGGGCCTCGAGACAGACCGCGGCCACGCCCGCGAGTTCCTGACGGCGGTGCCCATCCTCAAGAAGCGCTGCCCCGGCGCCCTGGTCAGCGCGGGCGTGAGCAACCTCTCCTACGCCTTCCGCGGCCACGCGGGCCTACGCGCGGCCCTGCACGCCGTCTTCCTGACCCACGCCATCCGGGCGGGCCTGGACCTGGGCATCGTCAACGCCGGCCAGCTGGCCGTCACCGAAGCGCTGCCCGCCGACCTGCGCGAGGCCTGCGAGGACCTGATCTTCAACCGCCGGCCCGATGCGGCGGAGCGCCTGATCGCCCTGGCCGACCGGGAACCGGCGACGCACGGCGCGGCCGCCGAGGAGGCCTGGCGCCGGGAGCCGGTGGCCGACCGCCTTGCCCATGCGCTGATCCACGGCGTCACGGAGCGCCTGGCCGAGGACCTAGCCGAGGCCCGCCAGGGTTGGCTCGATCCCCTTGCCATCATCGAGGGGCCCCTCATGGCGGGCATGGAGACCGTGGGCCGGCTCTTCGACGAGGGGAAGATGTTCCTGCCCCAGATCGTGCGCAGCGCGCGCGTGATGCGCGCGGCCGTGGACCTGCTCGCGCCCGAGCTGGCCGAGGGTGCCGCGGTGGCGGGGCGGCGGGGCCGCGTCCTGCTGGCCACCGTCCACGGGGACGTGCACGACATCGGCAAGAACCTGGTGGCGGTGGTCCTGGGCTGTCACGGCTTCGCGATCGAGGACCTGGGCGTGGCCGTGACGGCCGGGCGCATCGTCGAGGCGGCGGCGGCCGGGGACGTGGCGGCGGTGGGTCTGAGCGGCCTGATCACGCCGTCCCTGGCCGAGATGGCCAAGGTGGCCCGCGCCCTGGCGGCGCGCGGCCTGGATCTGCCCCTCCTCATCGGGGGCGCCACCACCAGCCCCGAGCACACGGCCCTGCGCCTCGCGCCCGAGTACGGCGGCCCGGTGATCCACGTCAAGGACGCGGCGCGGGCCGCCACCGTCCTGGTGAACCTGGTGGACCCGGCCCGGAGCGAGGAGTTCCTGCGGGCCCACCGCGAGGAGCAGGACGCCCTGCGCCAGGACCGCGAGGGGCGGACGCCCCGGAACCTGCTGAGCCTGGCCGAGGCGCGCCGCCGCCCGCTTCGTGTCGACTGGGACGCCGCCTCCCCGCCCCGTCCATCCTTCACCGGCCGGCGGGTCATCGAGGACATGAGCCTGGAGACCCTCGCCGAGTACCTGGACTGGCGGGCCTTCCTGGCCGTCTGGGACCTGCGCGGGTCCTGGCCCGGCGTCCTGCAGGATCCCCTGCGCGGCATGGAGGCGCGGCGCCTGCACGGGCAGGCCCGCGCGCTGCTGGCCGAGCTCGAGGGATCCCTGCACGCGCGGGCCGTCTACGGCTTCTGGCCGGCGGCCGCCGACGGCGACGACATCGTCGTCTACGAGGACGAGGCCCGCCGCGCCGAGCGGCTGCGCCTGCCCATGCTGCGCCAGCAGGTGGCCAAGGGCCCCGGCGGAACGCAGCACTGCCTGGCCGACTTCCTGGCGCCGGCGGGCGCCGGGCGCGACGACTGGCTGGGGGCCTTCGCCCTGACGGCCGGCCTGGGCGCCGAGGAGGCGGCCGCCCACCGAACCGAGGTGGGGGACGAGGTGGCCGCGCTCATGGTCAAGGTCCTGGCCGACCGGCTGGCCGAGGCCTTCGCCGAGCGGCTGCACGAGCAGGCGCGGCGCGACGGGAGCTACGGCGAGGACGAGCGCCGCCGCCCGTCCGAGCTGCTCGAGGGCCGCTACCGCGGCATCCGGCCCGCCGTGGGCTTCCCCGCCATCCCGGACCACTCCCTCAAGCACCCCCTCTTCGAGCTGCTGGAGGCCGGCGACCTGGGCCTCACCCTCACCGAGACGGGGGCCATGCGGCCGGCGGCCAGCCTCTGCGGCCTCTACCTGGGCCATCCCGAGGCGCGCTACTTCGACGTGGGGCGGCTGGGCCGCGACCAGGTGGAGGACTACGCCCGCCGCCGCGGCATGGAGCGCGCCGAGGCCGAGCGCTGGCTGGCCGAGCGCCTGGCCTACGAGCCCGCGCCCGGGCCCCTGGTGGCCTACCACCACTTCCGCAGCCGCCACACGCGCGAGTCCCTGGTCGAGGAGGACTAGGCGGCTTATTCGGCATTGCGGGCCACGGCCCTTGATACGATTCCCGTGATCGGATATACTTTTTACCTCTCCACGAACCCGCACCCGGGAGGGATCGCCGGCAACCAGCGCTAAGGACCATCATCGCCGATCACGCGGGCCCCCGCGGGCCCGCCCGCCGGAGGGTCCGCCATGCGCGCCTGCCTGCTCGCGATCCCGCTTCTCGCCGCCGCTCTTCCCGCCCTCGCCACCGTCCACCACGTGCCGGCCGAGTATGCGAACCTGCAGGCCGCCATCGATGCCTGCGCCGCCGGCGACACGGTCCTCGTCGCGTCGGGGACTTACACGGGCGCGGGCAACCGCGACCTCGACTTCGGGGGAACGAACCTCGTCCTGCGCTCGGTGACCGGCGCCGCGGCGACGATCATCGACTGCGAGGCGCTGGGCCGCGGCCTCCTGTTCGCCGGCGGCGAGGACAGCACCGCGGTCGTGACCGGCTTCACCATCCTGGACGGCCGGGGCTGCGGCGGGGGCGTCCTGTGCCTGGGCGCGTCGCCGACGCTGCGGGACCTTTGTGTCCTCCGCTGCGAGGCGTACTGCTCGGTGGGCGGCGGCATGGCCTGCTTCGCGGCCTCGCCGCGGATCGAGAACGTGATCTTCGCGGAGAACGTCTCCCGTGGCGAGGGGCTCGGCCTGGTGGCCGGCGGGGGCCTGTACTGCGAGGACGCCTCGCCGCGCCTGACGGGCGTGCGCTTCCGGGGCAACGCGACGCGCATCGACGAGGCGATCGCCTGGGAGAACGAGAGCCTGGGCGGCGCGCTGTGCAGCCTGGGGAGCGGACATCCCGTCGTCGAGGGGTGCGTGTTCCTGGCCAACGAGGCCCACGAGGTGCAGGGCGAGCCGCCGCGGGGCGGCGGCGTGTACGCGGCGGGGCCGGTGACCATCCGCAGCACGACCTTCGTCGACAACCTGGCCGCCTTCGGGTCGGCGGTCAGCGCGGCGGACGCGCGCCTGGAGCAGATCGTGGCGGCCTTCGGCCGGGGCGGCTGGGCCCTGGACGGCGCGGCGCTCCTGAGCTGCTCGGATCTCTACGGCAACGCGGGCGGCGACTACGCGGGCGCGGCGGCCGGCCTGGAGGGGGTGGCCGGCAACATCAGCGCCGATCCCTGGTTCTGCGATCCGCAGTCGGACACGGCGTCCGTGTCCAGCTACTCGCCCTGCCTGCCCGAGAACAACGACTGCGGGCTGCTGATGGGCGCCGGCGGCCTGGGCTGCTACGGCGGCCCGGCGCCGGGGGACTTCGCCGCCAGCGAGGACCGCTACGACGGCGTGTGGCTGAGCTGGAGCTGGTCGGGGGGCGCAACGCAGGGCTTCCGCATCTGGCGCGACGGGCAGCTCATCTACGCCATCCCGGATCCGAACCGGCGCTACTTCCTGGACGAGAGCTGCGCCGTGGGCGGGCACGGCTACACGATCCGCGCCCACGGCGAGGCCGGCGACGGGCCGGGCAGCTATGCCGAGGGCGAGCGGCTGCTGGAGACCATCGTCATCACGGAGCCCGCGGGCGGCGAGGTGCTGGTGACCGGCGATCCGGCGTGGGTCCGCTGGGAGCACGCGTCGGACGTGACGGCGGTGGACGTGCTGCTGTCGCGGTCGGGCCCGGCGGGCCCCTGGGAGGGCGTCCTGGCGGCCACGCCCAACGACGGCGAGGAGACGTGGGTGCCCGCGGGCGAGGGATCCGAGGATTGCTACCTGCGCATCGTGGACGCGTACAGCGCCGCGCCGGCCGACACCACGGACGCGCCGTTCACCGTCTACGACCGGACGAAGAACGTGCCGGCGGAGTACGCGACGCTGCAAGCGGCCATCGACGCATGCACAGATGGCGACACGGTCCTCGTCGCCCCGGGCTTCTACACGGGCGAGGGCAACCGCAACCTGGATTTCGGGGGGACGAACCTCGTTCTGCTCTCCGAGGCCGGACCAGCAGAGACCTTCATCGACTGCGGCGGCTTCGGACGCGGCCTGCACATCCACAGCGGCGAGGACAGCACCTGCGTCGTGCAGGGATTCACGATCCAGAAGGGCAACGAGGACGTCGGCTCGGGCATACTCTGCCGGAATTCCTCGCCCAGGTTCCGCGACCTCGTCATCCGCTACAACCGCACGGAGGGCCTGTGGTCGGGCGGCGGCGCCGGCGCGTATATCCGGGATTCCGATGTGCGCATGGTGAACATACTCTTCGACGACAACGAGGCCTCCGCGTGGTCCATCATGGGGACACCCTACGTCCATGGCGGCGGACTGTGCTGCGATCACTCGACGGTCACGCTGGACTCCGTGGTGTTCCGCAACAACCAGACGCTCGTTTTAGGCACGGGCTGGACCGAGTGCTGCCCCTGGTCGGCCGGCGGGGGCATGGCGATCTGGGGAGTCTGCACGGTGGTCCTCCGGTACGCGCTGTTCGAGGGCAACGTCGCTCTCGCCTACGATACGATGTGGCCTCCCGAGGGTGGTGGATTGAACTTCAATGGCGGCGGCACGGCAACACTGTCGAACGTGACCTTTGTCGGGAATCGGGCTGGGCGCGGCGCGGCGGTCCACGGCAGGGATGGGCTGAGTGCCGATGCCTGCATCTTTGCCTGGAACGAGGAGGTCTCGCCGATCCATGGCGATGTACAACTCATGCGCAGTGTCTTCTGGCAGAATGACGGCGACGCCTCGGACTGGGTGGGGCATGACGGCAACTTCACCGTCGATCCGCAATTCTGCGACCCGGAAGCGGGTGACTACTTCGTTGAGGCCGACTCGCCTTGCCTGCCGGAGAACAACGCCTGGGGGTTGCTCATCGGCGCATGGGGTCAAGGCTGCGAGGACACGCCCGTGGCGCTGGCCCTGTTCGCCGCCGAGGCCGAGCCGGGCGCCGTCAGCCTGCGCTGGGAGGCTGACGGCGCCGTCGACTTCCGCCTGGAGGGACGCCGCGACGGCGCCGCCTGGGAGGTGGCCTGGGAAGAGACCGCGCCCGGCGCCTTCGCGGCCCGCGACGAGGCGCCGGCCCTGGCCGCGGCCGGCACGGTGAGCTACGCCCTGCACGGCCGCGAGACCGGCGGCGCCTGGTCGCTCCTGCGCCGCCTCGAGGTGACCGTGCCGGGCGCCGCGCTGGCGACGCGGCTGCTGGCGCCGCACCCGAACCCCTTCAACCCGCGCGTCACCGTGCCCTTCACCCTGGCCGCGCCGGGGCCGGTGCGCGTGGCCGTCTTCGACCTGGCGGGGCGGCGCGTGGCCGCCTTGCTGGACGCCCCTTGCGAGGCCGGGCGCCACGAGCTGGCCTGGGACGGCCGGGACGGGTCCGGCCGCCCGCAGGCCTCGGGGGTCTACCTGCTGCGCTTCGAGGCGCCGGGCCGCCGGGAGGCCCGCCGCCTGGTCCTCCTGCGCTGACCCGCCAGGCGGTCCGCCGTCTGGTCCTCTTGCGCTGAGCCGCCGGGCGCGGGGCCACGCCCCTCGCTCTCCACGGTCGCATCGGCCGCACCATCTTCACTTGCCTTGACGAGTGTGCTAGGGTGCCCTTTGCCAGAGGGTGGGAGGTGATCCGTGTCCCTCAGTCTCGGAATCGATATCGGCGCCGTCAGCGCCCGCCTGGCTCTGCTGGGCGGCGACGCGGACCGCGCCGCCCTGGCGGCGGCCGCGCGCCTGCCCGGCTGGCGCCTCGTGGACGCCGGCGGCGCGCCCCTGCTGCTGTCCGCGGAGCGCCGCGTGCGCGGCGCGCCCGTGGCCGCCGCCCTCGATCTGCTCGGCGCCCTGCTCGGCGCCCTGCCCGGCGCCACGCTGGATCGCGTGCGCGTGGTGGGCTCGGGCGGCCGCCTCCTGGCCGAGCGCCTGGCCCTGACCCGCGACAACGAGTACCGCGCCCTGGCCGCCGCCGCGGCCCTGCTGCATCCCGGCGCGCGCAGCGTCATCGAGATGGGCGGCGAGACGGCCAAGTTCCTGCGCCTGGACGCGGGCGGCGCCATCCTCGACTTCGCCGCCAGCGGCGACTGCGCCGCCGGCACGGGCTCCTTCCTGGACCAGCAGGCCAGCCGCCTCGAGTTCGCCGTGGAGGAGATCGGCGCCCGCGCCGGCGAGGCCGCCCGCGCCGCCAGAATCGCCGGGCGCTGCTCGGTCTTCGCCAAGAGCGACATGATCCACGCCCAGCAGAAGGGCTACGCGCCCGAGGAGATCCTGCGCGGCCTGTGCGACGCGGTGGCCCGCAACGTCAAGGGCAACGTCACGCGCGGGCGCGAGGTGGCGGCGCCGGCGCTCTTCGTGGGCGGCGTGGCATGCAACGAGGCCGTCGTGCGCTCCCTGCGCGAGGTCTTCGGCCTGGATGAGACGGAGCTGCTGGCCCCGGCGGCGGGCCCGTGGTTCGGCGCCGTCGGCGCGGCGAGCCTGGCCGCGGAGGCGGAACCGGGCGAGCCGCTGACGGCCGTGCGCCTGGGCGCCGAGGGCGCGGGCGACGGCGCCTTCGAGACCCACCCGCCCCTGAGCCTGGACGGCGTCCGCCTGCTGCGGGCCGAGGTCCGCCTGCGCGACCCGGCCACCCTGGCCGCGGACGAACCCGTCACCCTGGGCATCGACGTGGGCTCGGTGTCGACCAACCTCGTGGCTCTGGATGCCGACGGCCGCCTGCTCCACGAGATCTACACCGGCACCCGCGGCCGTCCCATCGCCGTGGTGAGCGACGGACTGCGCGAGCTGCGCCGGGTGCTGGGCGGGCGCGGGCGCGTGGCCGGCGTCGGCACCACGGGCTCGGGCCGCGAGCTCATCGGCGTGCTCCTGGGCGCCGACACCGTCAACGACGAGATCACGGCCCACAAGACGGGTGCCGCCCACGTGGCCGCCGAGCACGGCGTGGACCCGCCGGACACCATCTTCGAGATCGGCGGACAGGACTCCAAGTTCATCAGCCTCGACGGCGGCATCGTGGTGGACTTCGCCATGAACGAGGCCTGCGCCGCCGGGACGGGCTCCTTCCTCGAGGAGCAGGCCGAGCGCCTGGGCGTGTCCATCCGCGACGAGTTCGCGCGCCTGGCCCTGTCCTCCCCGGCGCCGGTGCGCCTGGGCGAGCGCTGCACCGTCTTCATGGAGCGGGACCTCAACGCCCGCCTGCAGCGCGGCGCCGGCGTGGCCGACCTCTGCGCCGGCCTGTGCCACTCCATCGTCCTCAATTACCTGAACCGCGTCGTCGGCGGACGGCACGTGGGAAGCAGCATCTTCTTCCAGGGCGGCACGGCCTACAACGACGCCGTGGCGGCGGCTTTCGCCGGCGTCCTGGGCAAGGAGATCGTGGTGCCGCCCCACAACGGCGTTCTCGGCGCCGTGGGCGCGGCGCTGCTGGCGCGCGAGAAGGCCCAGGCCACGGGCGCGCCCAGCACCTTCCGCGGCTGGGAGATCGAGGCCATCGACTACCAGCTCCGCAAGTTCACCTGCAAGGGCTGCACGAACCGCTGCGACATCGAGGAGTTCACCGTCGACGGCACGAAGACCTACTGGGGCGACAAGTGCTCCGAACGCTACCGCCGCCGCGCCCGCACGGCCCTGCGGCCCGTCCTCGAGGACCTGACGGCCTGGCAACGCCGCCGCCTGGAGGCCTGCCTGCCGCCGGGGCCGGCGCGCGCCGGCGCGCCGCGGGTGGGCGTGCCGCGGGCCATGTACTACTACGACCGCTTCCCCTTCTGGGCCGCCTGGCTGGGCGCCCTGGGCGCGGAGGTGGTGCTCAGCGAGCCCACCAACCGCGCCCTGGTCCAGGCCGGCCACGAGCACACCGTCGCCGAGCCCTGCCACCCGGTGACCGTGGCCCACGGGCACGTGGTCGCCCTGCTCGAACGCGAGGACGTGGACCTGGTCCTGCTGCCCAACGTCATCGACGCCGAGGCCTCGCCGGACCAGGTGGAGAGCTACCTCTGCCCCTGGGGCCAGACCCTGCCCTTCGTCGTGCGCAGCGCGGCGGCCGTGGAGCCGGAGATGGACCGCCTGCTGATCCCGCGCGTGCGTTTCCGCGACGGCCTGCCCGCCGTGCGGCGGGCCCTGCGCCCGGCGGCGGCGCGGCTGGGCGCCGGCGCCCGCGAGGCCGACGCGGCGGTGGCGGCCGCCCTGGCCGCCCAGCGCGCCTTCGAGGACGCGCAGCGGGCGC
>JAFGBK010000074.1 GCA_016933175.1 Candidatus Krumholzibacteriota bacterium
CTCGTCGCCGTAGGCGGGCTGGATGGGCGTGCCGGCCTGCTCGTCGAAGGGCGTGTGGATGATGCCGATGGGCGTGACCTGGTGCATGCGTGCTCCTCGCGTGTCGATTCCCGCGTCGCGGGCCGCGCCCGGCCGGCGGCGGGCGCCCGCGTGGCGCCTACGTCTCGGGCGGCTCCTCGGTCGCTGGCCAGGCGGTCAGCAGGGCGGCCAGGCGGAAGCCCAGCTCGTCGCGGACGTTCCGGAAGGTCTCGCGCCGCGCGGACGAGTCGCTCACGGTCGCGGGGTCGGCCAGCGGCCAGTGGGCCTGCGTCGCCTCTCCCAGCCAGGCCGGACAGATCTCCTCGGCGCAGAGGGTGATCACGGCGTCCACGCTCGCCGTGTCCACGGCGTCCAGGCCCTTGGCCCGCAGGCCCGAGGCGTACACGCCGATCTCGGCCAGGACGGCCACCGCGTCGGGGTGCAGGCGCCTCGGCGAGGAACCGGCGGAGCTGAACCGCGGCCCGGCTGGCGCCATGGCGCGCGCCAAGGCCTCCGCCATCTGGCTGCGGGCCGAGTTGGACACGCACAGGAAGAGGATGTGGCGCGGCCGCGCCGCGCGCAGCCGTGCGATGTCGTCCTGCCAGTTGCCCACGGCTTGCCTCCCTTTGCGCCGCCGCCGGATCCCCGCCAGCAGTTCCCGCCGGACCGCCTGGTGGCGACCGAGCCCGGCGGCTGGCGGCGGCGCCAGCATAGCCCCGGCCCGCCGGCGTGCACAAGGCGCTTGCGCCGCGGCCGATTCCTGCGATCTTCTGGAATCGTCGACGAACGGAGGCCCGATCATGATGCTCGAACTGGCCCAGCCCTGGCTGATGCTCCTCATATTCCTCGCCCGCATCACGGACGTGAGCATGGGCACCGTGCGCACCATCGCCGTGGTGCGCGGCCGCGTGGCCATCGCCTCGATGCTCGGCTTCGTCGAGGTCATCATCTGGATCATCGTCGTTGGCCACGTGGTCAGGACCCTCGACAACCCCTACAACATCATCGCCTACGCGGCCGGCTTCGCCACGGGCAACGCCGTGGGCATCTGGATCGAGCGCAAGGTGGCCCTGGGCGATCTGGTCCTGCGCATCATCTCGCGTGGCCAGGGCCACCAGGTCGCCGAGGCCATCCGGGAGCTGGGCCAGCCCGTCACGGAGTTCGAGGGGCGGGGCCGGCTGGGCCCCGTGCAGCTCCTCTACGTGGTGGTGGACCGGGCCCTGTCGGGCAAGATCGAGAAGGCCGCCCGCGCCGTGGACATCGACAGCGTCATCGTCGCCGAGGACGCCCGCAGCGTCCACCTGCACATGCGCCCGACCATGACGCCGCGGACGGGCTGGCGGAGCATCATCAAGAAGAAGTGACCGTCTTGCCGGGAGTTGCGGCGCTGTCTATATTCGGCCTGTCGCGCGGGGCGGCCGCCGCGTCATCCGGTCCGCAGCATCCCGCTGCCCGCTGACCGGCCGCCCCGGGCTCGCGAGGCCGCGGAAGGGGGCAATCGATGTCGAGAAGCAGCGACGAGATCATCCGGAAGGACGACACCTACGGCGCGCACAACTACCACCCCCTGCCCGTGGTCATCAGCGAGGCCGAGGGCGTCTGGGTGACCGACCCCGAGGGCCGCCGCTACCTGGACTTCCTGTCCGCCTACAGCGCGGTCAACCAGGGCCACCGGCATCCGAAGATCATCGGCGCCCTCAAGGCGCAGGCCGACCGGGTGACGCTCACCAGCCGCGCCTTCCACAACGACCGCATGGGCGACTTCCTGGCGGCCCTGTGCCGCTACACGGGCTACGAGATGGCCCTGCCCATGAACACGGGCGCCGAGGCCGTGGAGACGGCCATCAAGATGGCGCGCCGCTGGGGCGCCGAGGTCAAGGGCGTCGCGAACGGCCGGCAGGAGATCATCGTCTGCGAGGAGAACTTCCACGGGCGCACCACGACCATCGTCTCCTTCAGCACCGATCCCGACGCGCGCGTCAACTACGGCCCCTACGCCCCCGGCTTCGTCATCATCCCCTTCGGCGACGCCGAGGCGCTGGCCGGCGCGATCGGCGAGAACACGGTGGCCTTTCTCGTCGAGCCCATCCAGGGCGAGGCCGGCGTGCGGATGCCCCCCGCGGGCTACCTGCGGGACGCGCGCCGCATCTGCTCGGAGCGGGGCGTCCTGATGATCGCCGACGAGGTGCAGACGGGCTTCTGCCGCACGGGCCGCAAGTTCGCCTGCGACCACGAGGGCGTGCGCCCCGACGCCATGTGCCTGGGCAAGGCCCTGGGCGGCGGCGTCTTCCCCGTCAGCGCCGTGGTGGCCGACGAGGCCGTCATGGGCGTCTTCACGCCGGGCACCCACGGCTCCACCTTCGGCGGCAATCCCCTGGCCGCGGCGGTGGGGCTGGCCGCCCTGGCGGTGCTCGATGAGGAGAAGCTGGCCGAGCGGGCCGAGCGCCTTGGCGAGAAGCTGCGCGCCGAGCTGAAGACCATCGACTGCCCGCGCATCGTCGAGGTGCGCGGACGGGGCCTGCTCAACGCCGTGGTCTTCGACGCGGGCTTCGAGGCCTGGGATGCCTGCCTGGCCCTGCGCGACGCGGGGCTTCTGGCCAAGCAGACCCACGGCAACATCATCCGCTTCGCGCCGCCCCTGGTCATCAGCGACGAGGAGCTGGACCACGCCGTCGGCGTCATCCGCGAGGTCTTCGAGAAGATACCCGCGCCGGCCAAGGCCTAGGCGGCGCCGCCGCGGCGGAACCCGGGAGCGAGCCCGCGCGCCGGCCGGCGCCTAGTGGGCGCCCGTCAGCTTGCGGGCCACCTTGCCGGCCATCGTGCGGGAGAAGCGCACGGGGTCGCGCCCGTTCTCGTACCAGAGCTGGCCGACGCGCTTCACGTAGTGGCCCACCCCCCGCTTGCCCCGGATGGCGTCGGCGACGCCCACCATCTCCGCCAGCAGCCGCCGGTAGGTCTCGGGCGAGACTTCCTTGACGAACTCGTTGTAAAGGCTGTGCTGGGAGATGCGCGTCCAGTCCATCTCGCCCTCGATGAGCCCCAGCGCGCGGCACTCGTCGTAGAGCTCGCTGCCGGGGTAGGGCGTCAGGGTGTTGATGTTCGTGGGCACCTGCAGCTCCCGGATCAGGCTGAGGGTGTCGCGCAGGTCCGCCTCGGTCTCGAAGGGGAAGCCCACGATGATGTTGATGTCCACGTCGATGCCGGCCTTCTGGACGGCCTTGACGCCCGCCAGGGCGTCCTCGCGCGTGTAGCCCTTCTTGATCCGCTGCAGGACGCGCGTGCTGCCGCTCTCGACGCCCATGCCCAGGGTGGTGCAGCCGCTGGCCTTCATCAGCCTGAGCACGCCGGCGTCCACGCTGTCGACGCGCATGAAGCCGCTCCAGCGGATCTTCAGCCGGCGCCGGATGATCTCCTCGCACAGGGCCGCGATCTTGTTCTTGTTCACCGCCAGGGCGTCGTCGTAGAAGTAGATCGTGTGCATGTCGAACTGCTTCTGCAGGTACTCGATCTCGTCGCACACGTTTCCCGCCGAGCGGAAGCGGACCCGCCCCTGGTGCATGTTGCGCCCGGCGCAGAAGGTGCACCGGAAGGGGCAGCCGCGCGAGGTGACGACGGCCTGCAGGTACTTCCGGTGCTCCGCGAGGAACAGGAGCGCGTGGCGGTCCGGGAAGGGGTACCTGTCCAGGTCGCGCTCCAGGGGGGGCGGCGGCGAGAAGAAGAACCCGCCGCCGTCGACGCCGCCCACGCCGGGGACCTGGCGGGGGTCGCCGCCGCCGCCGAGGGCCTCCACCAGGGCGGGGAAGCTCTCCTCGGCCTCGCCGGCGACGACGTAGTCCACCGCCGCCTCGCGCGCCGTCTTCTCGGGCAGGATGGTCGGGTGCATCCCCCCGAAGACCACCGTCGCGCCGCAGCGGTCCTTGGCCTCGCGCGCCATCTTCAGGCAGGGCATGATCGAGGCGGAGGTGCAGGAGAAGCCGACGAGTTCCGGCCGCGTCTCGTCGAGCACCTCGCGGTACTCCCGCCAGACCAGGTGCTCGTCGTCGTCGAGGGCACGGACGAAGAGCTCGTGGTTCTCCAGCCGGACCTCGTTGGCCAGGGGCGTCAGGGGCACGCGCGACATGTCCGCGTTGTAGATCCGGGTCTCGTGGCCGGCCCGGTTGGTGATCGCCGCCAGATAGCCGACGCCGAGGGGGTAGTAGTTGACCTCGATCTCGCAGAGCCGGTTGACGGGCGGATTGACCAGCAGGATCCTCATGGTCCTCGCGCTTCCACGGACAGGCGTGACGGGGTTCCCGACTCGGGCGGAGCAGGAAGTATACCACCGCGCCCCGGGCCCGTAAACGAGCCCGGGGCGAGGCCATCGGCGCATCGGGTGGCGCCTATTTGAGCAGCAGCATCTTGCGTGTCTCCACGCGGCCGCCGGCCACGAGCCGGCAGAGGTAGACGCCGCTCGACACTCCCTCGCCGGCCTCCCAGCGCACGCGCTGGTAGCCCGCCGGCTGCGGGCCATCCACCAGGGTCGCGACGCGGCGCCCGCGGGCGTCGAAGACGGCCAGCTCCACGTGGCCGGCCTCGGGCAGCGCGTACTCGACGAGGGTGCTCGGGTTGAAGGGGTTCGGGTGGTTCTGGGCCAGGGCGATGCGCGCCGGCAGGGGTGCCGGGTCGTCCACGGCCGTGCCCGCAGGGTTTCGCAGCAGCAGCAGGCGGTCGCCGGCGGTGTCGGTCAGGGCGAGGTCCAGGCTGCCGTTGCCGTTCAGGTCGGCGAGGGCCAGCGAGACCGGTCCGCCGCCTGTCGGGATGGGCGTTGCCGTGCCGAAGTACGCGTTGCCGTCGTTGAGGAGCTGGTAGGCGGTGCTGTCGTCCTCGCTGCAGGCGATCAGGTCGAGGTCGCCGTCGTCGTCCACGTCGCCGGCCGCCAGCTCGCGCAGCTCCGACCCGGCGGCGTACTCGCTGTAGTAGAGGAAGCCGCCGTCGCCCGGGTTCTTGAAGACGATCACCCGGCCGTAGGACGTCGCCGGCCGCGAGCAGGCCAGGTCGAGGTCGCCGTCGCCGTCCAGGTCCGCGGTCGCGATCGCGTGGACGGGCGTGCCGGAGGCGGTGCCGCCGTTCGTGTCCAGGACGCCCGCGCCGTCGTTGAAGAGGAAGCGCAGGCTGCCCTGGCCCGCGTGGCCGACGACGATGTCCGGCGCCCCGTCGGTGTCCAGGTCGCCCGGCTCCACCCAGCAGGGCTGGGACCAGGCCGCGTAGCGGGCCGGCGGCAGCAGGCCGCCGCCGCCGTCGTTCAGCAGCACCGAGACGCTGTCGTCGCCGGCGTCGGCCGTGACGACGTCCAGGTGCCCGTCGCGGTCCAGGTCCACCAGGCAGAGCTGGACCGGTCCGGCGCCCGTCGCGTAGGCGGTCGCGGCGCCGAGGACGCCGGCCCCGTCGCCGGCCAGGACGCGCACCTCGTTGGTGCCCGCGCAGCAGACGACGGCGTCCAGGCAGCCGTCGTCGTCCAGGTCGCCCAGGCGCACGGCGTCGGGCGTGCCGCCCACCGCGTAGGCCACCGCCGGCGCGAAGGCGCCCTCGCCGCCCAGGCAGACCGAAACGCTGTCGTCGCCCGCGCAGGCGGTCACGAGGTCGAGGGCGCCGTCGCCGTCGAGATCGCCCGCGCGCAGGGACACGGGCGTGGCGCCCGCGGGCAGGGGCTCGCGGGGCGACCAGGTGCCGTCGCCGCCGCTCACCGCCGCGCGGAAGCGCCAGGAGTAGGGCGGGTCCAGTGCGATGCCGATGGCCGAGGTGACGGCCGGGGTCAGGATCGCGGTGATGCGCTCGCCGGCCAGGAAGGGCGAGGCCGGCGCGAAGCTCGCGCCGTCGGCGGCGGGCGGGTAGCCGATGGTTCCCGCGCGCCAGCCCGTGAGCTCGCCGCGGACGCGGAAGCTGGCGGCGTCGATGGTGAGCGTGTCCATGATCTCGCTGAAGGTCGCCGAGAGGGTGGTGTCGGGCGCCGCGGCCGGGGCGTGGGGCGCCGGCACGACGGCGGTGACCGCTGGCACGGCGTCGTCGTTGGCCAGAATGTGCAGGTTGTCGCTGTCCGCGTTGAGGGCGGCAAGGTCCATGTCGCCGTCGCCGTCCAGGTCGGCCGCGGCGACGTGGCGGGGCGCCTCGCCCACGGCGTACCACGAGCAGGGGGCGAAGGTGGCGTCGCCGTGGTTGAGGAAGACGCCCACGCGGCCCTGGTAGATCTCCAGGGCCGCGGCCAGGTCCAGGTCGCCGTCGCCGTCCAGGTCCGCGGCGCAGACGCAGTAGGGCTCGTCCGGGGCGGACAGGTCGCCGGCGCTGGTGAAGCCGCCGGCGCCGTTGCCCAGGAGGACGCGGATGTCGTCGTCGGAGTGGTTGGGCACGGCCAGGTCCAGGTGGCCGTCGCCGTCGAAGTCGCCGGCGCAGAGCTGGCGCGGGCTGGTGCCCGTTCCGAACACGCCGCCCGCCGCCAGCGCGCCCCCGCCCTGGTTGACGAGCAGGACCACCTGGTTGGGGTTGGTGCGGGCCACGGCCGCGTCGGGGCGGCCGTCCTCGTTGAAGTCGCCGATGGCGAGGTAGTCGGCCGTGTAGCCGGCGGCGCAGGTGGCGCCCGCGGCGAAGGCGCCGGCCCCGTCGCCCAGCAGGACGAAGGCCTGGTCCGAGGTGTTGAGGCCCACGAGGTCCAGGTGGCCGTCGCCGTCCAGGTCGCAGGCGGCCAGGGCCGTGGCGGCGGCCGTGCTGTGGGACTGCGCGGCCGCGAAGTGGCCGGTGCCGTCGTTGGCCAGGGTGACCACGCCGCTGCTCGAGCCCATCTTGGCCACGGCCAGGTCGAGGTCGCCGTCCTCGTCGAAGTCGCCGGCCGCCGCCTGCAGCGGCGAGTCGCCCACGTCGTAGTCGTCGTGGGGGCCGAAGAAGCCCGCTCCGTCGTTGAGGTAGACCGAGACGTCGTCGTTGGACTGGGCGATGCAGGTCACCAAGTCGGCCAGGCCGTCGCCGTCCAGGTCGGCCAGAACGAGGGAGACGGGATCGTAGCCCGTGCTCGCCGCGTCGTGGCCGTGGAAGGTGCCCATGCCGCCCAGGGCCTCGGTGAAGACGGTCCAGGCGTAGCCGTCCGCCAGGGGCGATCCGTTGTAGGACTCCACGGCGCCGGTGAGGGTGAAGGTCAGGGCCTCGCCGCGCGCGGCGGGGGCGGCGAGCGCCAGGCTGGCCGTCCGCGTCGGGTCGTCGTAGGCCACGGCGCCCGCGAGCCAGCCGCGCTCCGGGCTGTAGGCCTTGAAGCTCGCCGCGCCGAGGGTGCCGCCGTCCATGGGCAGGTTGAAGACGGCCTCGGCCGTGCCCTGGACGGGCGCGGCCAGGGCGTGGCGCGGCGGCGTCGTGGCCGTGACGGCCGGGTCGCTGCCGCCGTTGAAGTAGAGCGTGACGTCGTCGCCGTTGAAGTTAGCGGAGGTCAGGTCGACGTCAGCGTCGCCGTCCAGGTCGCCGGCGGCGATGGACCAGCAGTGCGTGCTGCCCGAGGGGTAGTCCACGCGGGGCGCGAAGCCGCCGGCGCCGTCGCCCAGCAGGACGGACACGTCGTAGTCGCCGGCGTTGGCCGCGGCGGCGTCGAGGTTCCCGTCGCCGTCGAGGTCCGCGACGACGATCGCCCACGGCTGGTCGCCCACGGTGTGAAGCGACGGCGCCCCGAAGGCGCCGCCGGTGTTGCGGCACACGGCCACCCGGTCGTTGCCCTGGCAGGCCACGACGGCGTCGAGCCAGCCGTCGCCGTCCAGGTCGCCGAGGTCGACGGCGAAGGGGTTGGTGCCGCTGCCGATGTCGAGCTGCTGGATACGGGTGAAGCCGCCGTCTCCGTCGCCCTTCATGAAGTGGAGGCGGTCCCAACCCGAGTCCGCCACGGCCAGGTCGAGGATGCCGTCGCCGTCCAGGTCGCCGACGGCCAGGTCCTGAGGCTGCGAGCCCGCCGCGTACTGGGCGCTCGCCGGGAAGACGCCCGCGCCGTCGTTGAGGCGGACGTAGACGGAGCCGTAGCTCTCGGTCACGGCGGCGGCGTCCAGGTCGCCGTCGCCGTCGAAGTCGCCCAGGACGATGGCGGTGGGATCCTGCCCCATGGCGTAGGTGGCAGCCGCGCCGAAGGTGCCGTCGCCGTTGCCGAGGTGGACGGCCATCAGGTCGTTGGCCTTGAGGGCCGCCGCGATGTCCAGGTCGCCGTCGCCGTCCAGGTCGCCGAGGGCCAGGTCGTAGACCGAGTAGCCGGGATCGGCGCCGCTCGTCTCCGCGAAGAGGCCGCCGTCGTTCTCGAGCACGACGATCCGGTTGAGTCCGCTCAGCATGGCCGCGACGACGTCCAGGTCGCCGTCGCCGTCCACGTCGGCGGGGACGGCGTCCATGAGCCCGCTGGAGTTGGGATAGACGAGGTTCGTGCGCGCGGAGAATTCCGCCGGCCCCTGGCCCGCGGCCACGCGGAAGGACCAGGCGTGGCCGAACGCCAGGGGGTCGCCCGAGAGGGACAGCACGTCGCGTGTCAGGCCGGCGAAGACCCGCTCGCCCGGCGACAGGGCGCCCGACGGCGAGAAGGTGGCGGTCCGGGTGCCGCCGCTGTAGCCCACCGCGCCCGCCAGGGGGCCGCTCGCCGCGCCGCGCACCTGGAAGCTGGACGTGTCGAGGGTGCCGGCGTTCACGGGAACGTCGAAGGTGGCCGTCACCGAGGGAGCGGTCGCGGTGCCCACCTCGGCGTTGGCCGGCGCCGTCGCGATCACGTGGGGCTCGACGGTCTGGTTGACGAGAATGCAGACGTCGCCGTCGGAGAAGGTCGACGCGGCGAGGTCCAGGTCGCCGTCGCCGTCCAGGTCGCCGGCGGCGAGGCCCGTGGGTCCATCTCCGGCCGGGTAGGACACGTGGCCAGCGAAGCCGCCGTCGTTGATCAGGACGACGACGGCGTCCGCGCCCGGGCTGGTGACGGCGAGGTCCAGGTCGCCGTCGCCGTCCAGGTCCGCGGCGCGCGGCATGAAGGCGCTGCCGCCGGTCGCGACGTCGACGGCGGCGGCGAAGGTGCCGTCGCCCAGGCCCGCCAGGATGCTGACCGAGCCCGCGTAGTTGGCCGTGACCAGGTCGAGGATGCCGTCCCCGTCCATGTCGGCGGCGATGACGCCGTCGGGGCCGTCGGCGGTGTCGTAGCCCACCGCCGGCAGGAAGAGACCCTCGCCGGCGCCGAGGAGCACCCAGGCCTTGTCGCTGTAATCGTCGGTGGCGACCAGATCGATGATGCCGTCGCCGTCCAGGTCGCCGGCGGCGATCTGCGCGGCGCGGTATCCCGCCGGGTAGTTGACGGCCGGGGCGAACAGGCCGCCGCCCAGGTTCCGCAGGACGGAGACGCCGGTGCCGCCGTCGTTGCCCGCGGCAAGGTCGGGCAGGCCGTCGCCGTCGAGGTCGGCGATGACCACGGAGCGCGGCGTGTTGCCCGCCGCGTAGCTCAGGCGCGGCTGGAAGCCGCCGGCGCCGTCGCCGAGGTGCACGCAGACGCTGTCGGCGTTGTAGCAGGCCACGGCCGCGTCGAGGAAGCCGTCGCCGTCGAGGTCGCCCACCGCCATGCCGTTGGGGCCGTCGCCGGAGGCGTAGTGCTGGGGACCGCTCCAGCCGCCGCCGTCGTTGACGAGCACGCTGAGGCGGTCGTTGTTCTGCGAGTCCGTGACGAGGTCCAGGTCGCCGTCGCCGTCCAGGTCGGCCAGCCTCGCGTCGATGGCCGCGAAGCCCGTGTAGTGGGA
>JAFGBK010000075.1 GCA_016933175.1 Candidatus Krumholzibacteriota bacterium
GACTCTTAATCAGACGGTTTGGGGTTCGAGTCCCCGGTGGCGTACCGGCATGCGATGCAACGATAGGGGCCCGCGGAAGCGCGGGCCCCGCGTGTTTCAGCAGCCGGCCTCGGATCTTGCCGGCCCTCGTCCATAAGTGCTTTTTCAGATCAAACAGCGAGCCGGGATCCACTTCGGGTCCCGGCTCGCATCGCATCCGGACCTCGCCGGCGACTACTTGAGCAGCAGCATCCTGCGCGTCAGCGTCGCGCCCGCGGCCTCGAGGCGGTAGAAGTACACGCCGGACGACTGCGGCCGTCCCGCGTCGTCGCGGCCGTCCCAGACGGCCTCGTGGCCACCCGCCGCCTGCCGCTCCGCGACCAGCGCGCGCACCTGGCGTCCCCGGGTGTCGAAGACGCGCAGGCTGACCATCCCGGCCGCGGGCAGGTCGTAGCCGATCAGCGTGCTGGGGTTGAAGGGATTCGGCCGGTTCTGGGCCAGGCGCAGCCGCGCCGGCGCCGGCGCGTCGTCCACCGCCACCGGATCCAGCGCGAAGTGCAGGCCGTCGATCCACAGCGTGAAGCTGTCGTCCCAGGTGTCGGCGTGGAACTCGATGGACCGCACGCGGCCCAGGTCCGGGCTGCCGTGCTCGATCAGGTCCCAGTCGGCGCTGCCGGCCAGCGGCACGTCGCAGTGGACCCAGTTGCCCACCGCCCCGTTCAGCAGCTCACTCGTGGCGTGGTACTCGTAGCTGCCGTCCGCGCAGTTGAGGAAGATCCACGGGCTGTGCTCCTGGAAGCTGAAGTTCTCGTTCTGGGCGTGGACCCAGAACTCGAAGCCGCCGAGGCTCTCCATGTTCCAGCGCGCGTGGCCGCTGCCGGGGTAGCGCATCCAGGTGTCGAAGGGGCCGTCGGTGTCGTAGCGGATGGACGCGCCGCCCGCCATGACCATGCCCGTGTCGTCGGTGAGCGTGACCGTGTAGCCGCCGTCGGCGTGGCCCGACCACTGGTCGGCGGTGAACTCGGTCAGCTCGTCGGGCAGGACGAACATGTAGTCGGCGAACTCCAGCTGCCACTCGAAGACGGCCGTGCCGGTCTCGCCCGCCCAGTAGGCGTTGTTGACCTGGGCGATGTCCAGCCAGACGTGGTGCACGATGCCGTCCAGCTCCACCTCGATCAGGAACAGCCCGTTGCAGCCCACCACGTGGACGTAGCCGAAGGGGTTGGCCTGCAGCGTGTCGCCCGTGGCGAGCGGCGGCACCAGCAGCGGATCGATGTCCACGTTGGGCAGCGTCCACTCGCCCCACGCGTCGGTGAGGCCGGCGAACTTGACCTGGTCGCTCAGCACCTCGCCCATGCCCGGCCGCTCCGCCTTCTGGTAGACGCGCACCTGCGCCGAGCGCAGGGGCCGCCCCTCGGTGTCGGTGAAGCGCAGCTTCACGTGCTCGGGCAGGCTGTAGAGGTACTGCCCGAAGTAGCCGTGGGCGACGTCGAGCCAGAGGTTCATGGCGTGGGCGCTGTGCTCGCTGATGAAGGGGTCGCAGCCCTGCATCAGCCCCGCGCAGGCGCGGTAGGCCTCGCCGGTGACCGCGTTCTGCCACGGCTCCAGGTTGAGCCGGTAGAGGTCGATCAGGCCGAGCTGGTGGCCCCACTCGTGGAGCAGGCCGTAGTCGACGTCCTCGTCCGCGTGGTAGTAGCCGGAGGTGCGCAGGCTGGCCTCCCCCGCCTCGTAGCGGAAGGGGAAGATGGCGAACTGGATCGGCTCGACCGCCGGGTCGGGGTCGTCGTCGCCGACGACGGGCAGGCGGTCGTAGTGAACGCGCTTGCCGCAGCCCGCGGCGGCGAACATCGCGTTGAGGCGCGCCATGTGCAGGTTCAGCCAGTCGATGAAGTCGTCCGTGACCGCCTGCGGGTAGCCCACCGTCTCCTCGCGGAACTCCTCCAGGCGCGAGCGCTCGACGCAGGAGAAGAAGGCGACCGACCGCGTGTCGATGGCCAGCGCGTTGTTCCCGGGCCGGTCGTCGGCCAGGTCGCAGGCGAAGGCGATCTCGTGGGACAGGCCGTCCCAGGCGAGCTGGGTCGCGAAGGCCGCGGTCTCGCCGGGCGCGAGGGCGAGCGTCTCGACGTCGGTCTGGTGTGGGGCGCCGTCCACGGTCCAGGTCAGGGTCGCGCCCGCGTCGACGGCGACCGTGCCGCGGTTGCGGACGGTGGCCGTGTAGGTCATCGTCTCGCCCGCGGCCGGCAGGTGCTGCGTGGTCTCGTCCTGCCCGCAGCCGAGGCCGGTGGCCGCCGAGCAATAGTAGGGCCCGAAGCCGCCCGGCTCGGCGATCTCGTACACGGTGTACTCGGCGCAGTAGCGCGGGTAGCGCGGCGTGCGCGAGATGGACACCACCTGCAGGTCGACCTCGTGGCGCGGCGTGCGCGGGCCGATGGCCTCGACGGCCGTCTGCTCCGTGCCGCCGCTGCACACCGTCGTCACCGCGTAGAAGTACGAGGTGCCGTTGGCGGCCGTGTCGTCGAGGTGCTCGGTCGCGCCGATGTCGAAAACTGTGGCGAGGGGCGTCATGCCCGCCACGGAGGCGAAGGGCGCCGTGTCGCGGTAGACGGCGTAGTGGTCGAAGATCCCGCCCGGGTCGGCGATCTCGTCCCAGAAGAGCTGGACGGCGGCGTCCAGGGCGAAGGCCATCTGGCCCGCCGGCGCGGGCAGACTCGCCACCGCGTCCTCGGTCACGTCGAAGGCCGCGAAGAGGTTCGCCACCTCGGCGCTAGGCGTGTCGCCGTCGCCGTTGCCCTGGGTCCACCAGGTGCGCAGGGGCAGGTAGAGCAGGCCCTCGGCCGAGAGGGTGGCGCTGGCCACGGCGCGGCTGTCGGTGATCCCGTCGGTGTTGACGGCGAAGGTGTCCAGCAGCGTCGCGTGCGTGCCCTCGTCCAGGAGCGCCAGGTAGGTATCGCCCCAGTTGTTGCCCACCACGATCACCCCGTTGGGCGTGACGATGGGGCAGGACGACTCGATCTCCCAGCCCCGGCTGCCCGTCGCATGGCTCCAGCGCACGGAGCCGTCGCCCGTGTCGATGGCGTAGAGGCGGCCGTCGCCCGCGTCGCTGTTGGTCTGGAAGTAGTAGGTCCCGCCGTCGTGGCTCAGGCAGCCCGTGGCCTGGGCGCGCTGGGGGCTGTTGGTGCCGGGCAGGTACTCGTGGACCAGGAGCGTCTCCTGGCTCCACAGGGGGTAGCCCTCCTCGTCGAGGCCGGTCACCCAGACATGGTCGAAGCCGGAGCTGACGTAGATGTGCCCCGTGTCGGGGTCGATGGTCACCGACGCGTCGATGGGTCCGCAGCCCTCGACGTACCAGACCTCGTTGCCCATGATGCCGTCCCAGCAGCGGATGGTGCCGTCCCGCGCGCCCTCGACGATCACCAGGCCGTAGGAACCCTCGTGGAGGACGGGGTCGCTGTAACAGGCCGGGGCGGGGGTGGCCGCCATCCAGGCCTCCCAGATGTCGAGGCCGTCGTCCCAGCCGGCGTAGGGGCGCTCGTCCCACTGGTGCAGGTAGACGAGGTCGTCGGGGCCGACGGTGGGTGAGATCTTCTCCAGGTGCCAGGGCTGGGGATTGACGCCGTTGTGCCAGAACGCCGAGGGGCCGACGTCTCCGTTGAAGGCCATCAGCGGGAAGCCGTCGGGGAACTCCTCGTTCTCGGTGGCGTCGTTGACCACGTAGATGGTGGCGCCGTCGTTCGCGAAGGCGGGCGTGATCCGGGCGATGGTCTCGCCGCCGGCGGGGTTGCCGTACCAGAACAGCGAGCCGTCGTGCATGTCCATGCCCTGGACGCCCTTGGGCCAGTGGTAGGTGCCCAGGACCAGGTCCGCTCCGCCGGGCCCCGCGCCGGGCATGAAGACCATGGAGGTGGCGTCCAGGTTGCCCTCGCCGGGCGAGCCCGGCGCCGGCTTCTGCCAGGCGAAGACGTCGAAGAAGGTGTCGTTCAGCCGCTCGGCGGGCACCTCGTAGTCGGCGCGCCCGGTGTTGTGCATGTCGCGCTGCTTCATCTGCCAGCCGTCGGAGCCGGCCCGGGTGCCGGCCTGCGCCGCAACGCAAAGCGGCAGCAGGAGGAGCGCCGCCAGGGGTCCGAGCAGCGGTCGGGTCGCGAGATTCATGGGCTTGTCCTCCGTGTTTCCTCGAGTTCGGGATCTCCGGACGGCGCGGCGGACGTCGCCGGCTCCGCGGGCGATCACGGGGTAAAGCCTAGCGCGGCGGTGTTACTCGGATGTTATTCGTGGCGCCGGATCGCGGGGGCACGGGATCCCCGTCGCGGCGGCCGCCTCCCTGTGCAGCCTAACGCATTCTGCCGCAGGTGGTTGCGTGGCCGGTACGGCGTTCGATCGTCCGGCCCGCCGTCCGGGCCGAGCCGGCCGCCAGCGCGGGACCCCACGCCTGCGGCGGAGGCCGGCGCGGGACCCCACGCCCGCGGCGGCCGTGCTATAATGAGTTCGTCGCCCCGATCGGGAGGTCCCATGCGCGTCAGACAACCAGTTTTAGCCGCGCTCATGGTGCTCGCCACCGCGCGGATCCTGCTGTCGGGGCCGCTTCCGCTGAGTGCCGCCACGGTCACGGTGCCCCACGACGCGCCCACGATACAGGCCGGCATCGACGCCGTCGAGAGCGGCGACACGGTTCTGGTTCGGGATGGTGTCTACAGCGGGTATGGCAACGATCAGCTCAACTTCCATGGGAAGGATCTGTCTCTCGTCGGCGAGTACGGTCCCGACTACACAATCATCGACGGCTCGAGCGGCTATGACAGAGCGTTCTACTTCTGCAGTGGCGAAACCCGCCAGGCCCGCGTACAGGGCTTCACCATCCGGTGGTTCGACAACGCGTCCAATGATGGAAGCGCTGTGTACTGCTCCCACGCCTCGCCGACCTTCGTCTGGGTCCGGTTCGAGGATTGCGGCGGCCCCCCTGAAGACTCCGTGATATGGAGCGGGGGCGCGGTGTACAGCGCGAACGACGCGGCGCCCCGCTTTGTGAACTGCACCTTCAGCCGCTGCTCATGGCTGTTCGGAGGCGCCATCGGTGTCGAAGGCGCCGGTGCGTCCATCGAGTACTGCCGCTTCGAGGACTGCGAGGCCAGGAACGGCGGGGCATTGTGCGTGGGGTCTGACGCCTCCGCCTTCGTCACCGAGTCGGAGTTCGTCTCCTGCCGGGCCGTCGTTCCCTGGCCGGATCCTTACAGCGCCTATGGCGGAGGAATCGCCGCGTCGGGCCGGCTGGTCGTCCAGGAGTCGGTCTTCGACCACTGCCAGGCCTATGGCGACAACGGCGCGGGCGGGGGCATCACCGCCAGCGGCACCTGCGAACTGCGCCGCGTGCTGTTCGTGGACTGCACCGCCGCTGTCGGTAGCGCCGTCAGGTGTTCCGGTGACGCGTGGTTGCAACGGATCACCGCTGTCGACAACGGCGGCGGAGAGGGCACGGTCTGCGCCATGGGCGATCTGGACCTGTCCCAGTCGATCATCGCCGGCAACGACAGCCCGGGCGTCTTGAACGACGGCGGCGCGGTGACGGTGAGCTGCTGCGACGTCTGGGACAACGCGGGTGGCGACTACGCCGGCGACCTGGAGGATCAGACGGGGATCAGCGGCAACATCTCCGTTGATCCGTGGTTCTGCGGCGCGGTGGCTGGCGACTACACCCTGGCCAGCGCCTCGCCCTGTCTGCCGGAGAACAACGACTGCGGGCTGCTCATGGGCGCCTACGGCGAGGGCTGCGCGGGCGCCACGGACGCGCCCGCCGCAGGCGCGCCGCCCGCGGTGGTGCTCGCCCCGAACCACCCCAATCCCTTCAATCCCGCCACGGAGATCCGCTTCGCGCTGCCGACGGCCATGGCGGTCACGCTGACGATCCACGACGTCAGCGGCCGCCGCCTCGCGACGCTGCTCGCCGGCGAGCCTCTGGCGGCGGGGGAGCACGCCGTCGCCTGGCGGGGCCGTGACGACGCGGGGCGCCCGCTGCCCAGCGGGATCTGCTTCTCCGTCCTCGAGGCCGGAGGAACGCGTGCGGCGCGGAAGATGACGCTGCTCAAGTGATTGCGGGGCAAGGGGCTCCTCCTCGATGCGGGAGGACGGCACCGCCGGCTTGTTTCATTCATTGTGTCGACTGTCACAACCTGGTAATATCTTCGAGATCTCGCGCCGGGCGCGCGGAATCGGCAGGTCTCGGGCCGTGAGACCGGATGCATCGGGCGGCAGCGATCCCACATCGGTGAATCGTAACACCAGTCTCTGCCTGCTAAGGCAGCGGTTGAACGGGAGGTCGATTGTGCACAAAGTGACAGCGCTTCTCCTTCTGGTCACGTTCTGCTTCGTCGGGACGGCCCTGGCGACGTCGGACTTCGACAACAACGGCATCATCGGTGACGAGACGTTCACGGTGAAGACCTTCACGGGCACGACGGATCTCGAGGAGACCGTCATCTTCCCGACGAGCGCGGACACCTGGCAGATGACGTATTATCCGTACTGGTGGAACTACGGCGACACCGTGTACGGCGTCCACGATTGCCCGCTGGACTACGTGAACCACGCGGACATCCACCTGAAGCTGTCCTACAACATCCTCACGTCCGGCGTCGGCTTCGTGTATCTGGATTTCCGGATCGACGGGGTGACGGTGGGTTCCTTCACGATCACGGCCGAGCACGGCACGGGCTACGTGGACGTGTCCTTCGACTTCGCCCCGATGTACGCGCCCTTCGAGCTGCGCTACTTCGAGACGAACACGGTCGTGTCGGGCGCCGGCAGCGTCAGCATGGACGAGTCGGGCCTGTCGTCGATCACCTTCCTCGGCGGCGTTACGCCGGCCGCGGAGTCGTCCTGGAGCGAGGTCAAGGCGCTCTTCTAGTAGATCGCCTTGATGTTTCCCCACGTCGTCTCGCGTGCGGCGGTGCCGGTGCAGCCGACGGGAAAGGCCCCGACCAACAGGCCGCAGGGGCTGTGTTCCGGCGCGGCGGGCGAGATGTCGTAGATCATGAAGTTGTCCTGCCAGGGCTCGCAGAAGAGGGGATCGGCGACGATCTCGTCGGCTGCGAGCCCGGGCGGATCGATGGGCCCATCCGCATTGTCCCAGTAGATATTGCAACCGTGGACACCGGTGCAGGCGATGTACCGGAGGCCGAAGCCATTGGTCTCGCGGGCCAGGATGTTGCGCTCCACCACGGTGCCGGCGCTCTCGTTGATGACCACCGTCGCGTGCCCCGGCGAGGTGTTCTCGTAGAAGGTGTTCCCCGTGATCAGGCTGGATGACGCGTACAGGTAGATGGCGCCGGCGATGTCGTCGCTGCGGTTGCGGCAGAAGAGGCAGCCGGAGACGTTCATGACGCTGCTGTGCGCGGCGAGGGCGCCGGCCGAGACGTCGGTGCGGTTCTCGAAGAAGAGGCAGCTGCTGAACTGCGCCTTGCTTGATTGGATCACGACGGCCGCCCCTGCGTGCTGCGGCGCGTAGTTGTCGCGGAAGAGGCAATCCGTGACCAGGATGGCCCCGGCATTGCCGCAGGCGATGGCGCCGCCCTGGTAGGTCGCGACGTTGTCCTCGAAGACGCAGTCGCGGATGCTCACCGTGGCGATGCTGACGAACAGGCCCGCACCGTTGGCGATGAAGCCGTTGACGAAGCGGAATCCGGCCAGGTCGCTGCTGCCGGCGTGCTCGAACTTGAGGATCTGGTCGGCGCCCAGCCCGTCGAGCACCGTCTGGTCTGGCCCGAGGATGGAGGCGAGGTGGAGCGGCTTGTCGATGTACAGCAGGCCCTCGGCGTAGGTCCCCGGCCCCACGAGAATCGAGTCGCCCGCCGCGGCCATCGCCGCGGCCGCGCCGATGGTGGTGGTGTCTCCGCTCCCGTCCTGCTGGACGATGATGGTGTCCGCGTTGGCTTGGCCCGTGACGGTGAGAAGGAGCAACGCGGCGACGGAGATAAGTTGGCGCGCATGCATGATCGATCCCTCCAGGATGGAATAGAGCGGTTATCCTGACGCCAATAACTATACACCCGATCTGATTGATCTGACAATGCGATAAGCGAACAGATTGTATCAGCGCGGCAGGCGCGCCTCACTTCACCAGCGTCAGGCGGCGCGTGACCCTCTCGCGGCCGGCCTCCAGCACGCAGAGATAGACGCCGGCCGCCACCGAGCGGCCGGCGTCGTCGCGTCCATCCCAGGCGGCCGCGCGCCAGCCGGCCGCCTGGCGCCCGTCCACGAGAGTGCGCACGCGCCTGCCGTCCACGGCGCAGATTCGCAGGCGAGCCCAGCCGTCCGACGCCAGCCGGTAGCGGATCGTCGCCTCCGGATTGAAGGGATTGGGAAAGGCCGGCGCCAGCTCGCAGCGCCCGGGCGGCGTCGCGGACGGCGCGGACGTAGCCGTGTCCAGCGAGTCGATGGTCCCCGCGCTCAGGTTGAGGTAGGTACCGCTGGCGCTCGTCTCCAGCCTCAGGGCACGCACCATGTAGACGTTCGTTCCCGCCAGGGGCGCCGCGTCGACGAAGCGCAGCTCGAGGATCGGGTCGATGCTCAGACGCACGAATGCCTCGCGCAGGCCGGGGGCGCGGTAGACGTGGTATCCCTCGACCTGGCCAGGCGGCGGCGTCCAGGAGAGCTGCACCTCGCCGGCGGGAGAGAGGGCCAGGGCGAGGTCCGACACCGGGCGCGCCACGTGCATCCGCAGGGTCGGATCGCCCATGAGGGCGATGTGGATCTGCCGCCCGCCGTCGGCCACCGTGTAGAGGTGGTCGTTGTTCTGCGTCAGGCGCGCGCAGTAGCCGGCCGTGTATCCCAGCGCCATGGGGTGGAAGTGCCAGGTGGGCCGTCCGCCCCAGCAACAGGTCAGGGCCAGGCCCTCGGCGGCCAGTGGCGCGCGCAGGATGCAGTCCGTCACGTTCCAGTCGCCGAAGTAGCTGCCGTAGAGCATGGTGAAGACCGTGAGCAGGGGCTGCTCGGCGAAGTCGGCGGTCTGGCCGATGCCGGCGCAGCTGGTGAAGCTGCCGCCGCCGCAGCCGTAGGACCACAGGTGGCTCTCGGCCGCCAGCGTGGAGAGGTAATCCAGGGAATGGGTGTTCTCGTGGCCGAACATGACCGCGAAGTTACGCCAGCCCGTGGCCGCGAAGGCCAGGCCATAGGCGTCGCCCACGTTGTCGTCGATGAGCCCGCGCGCCTCGGCCGCGCTCTCGCCGCGCCGCCAGGCGTGGTCCTTGTCCAGGTAGCGGCGGAGCAGCGTCTGGTCGCCGCCCCAGAAGGCGGGCATGTCCCACAGGTCCACGCGGCCCAGCGCCAGGTCGACGTCCGAGGGCAGCCAGGTCTGATCGAACTTGCCGTCGCCCGGCACGTTGTGGTTGGCCGGCCAGGCGGCGGTGGTGTTGTCCACGGACTCGTCGGTCCAGGGACCGTCCAGCTCGCCGTAGTAGACGTCCGCGGGCCAGGCGCCCTGGTGATTGGTGTGGACGCCGCGCAGGTCGCCCGAGTAGGGCACGGGCACGTGGCCGAGCAGGAAGAGGGTCGCGATGTCCGGCTCGGCCCGGCAGGCGGCGGCGATCATGGCCTTGACCTCGGCAGGGGCCAGGGCCTGCCAGACGACGAGGCGCCGCACGCGGTAGCCGTCGGCGATGAGGTCCACCTCGAGGCGGTCGATCTCGGCGGCCAGGCCGTAGGTGATGTCCGAGTCCAGCACCAGCAGCATGGCGCCGCGGTCCTCCACGGCCGGCGCGCGGATGCCGGCCAGGACGTGGCCGAAGCGGGGGTTGTCGTAGGGTCCGCCCGCGGCCAGCGTCGCGCTGGTGACTTCGTCGGTCAGGGTCCAGGTGGTCTCCTGGCCGAAGACGTCCAGGACCAGCGAGACCACCAGGTCAACGGGCGGCTCGCCGGCCTGGCCGGCGCTGAAGGCGGTCGTCTCCGCGAGGCCGAAGGCGCCGCCCTCGGCGTAGATCACGCCGTCCGCGGAGACCTCGTAGCGGCCGAGCCCGTGCTGGCAGCAGATGCCGTCGCCCCAGCTGTCGCGGATGGTGAAGGTCAGCGGCCGGCCGGCCACCACCTGCACCGTGTCGGCCTGGAAGTCCAGCGTCTTGCGGAAGGCGTACTCCCACGCCTCGCCCACGGCCACGTCGGTGTCCGACCAGCTCGCGGCGTGACCGTCCAGGTGGGCCAGGGGCCCCGTCCAGGCCGTGTCGCCGGGAGCCTTGCGGAAGATCCAGTACTCGGTGGCCGAGCCGTCGTAGCGCCAGGTGAAGTCGATGCGAGGCGGGTTTTCTTGGACGGTGGCGCCGGCCTCGACGGCGTAGCAGCGGGGATCCGCGCCGGCGTCGAGGACGGCGGCGATGAGGATGAGCAGGGAGAGGAGGACGAGGCGGCGCGGCATGGTGAGCGCGCGCATGGGCGGGATTCCTTTCCGGGGGCAAGGCGAGCGGCGAGCGGCGCCGCGCGGGGTGACGCGGCGCCGGGTCCGGCCCCGGGAAGATAAGGCATCGGCGCGGCCGGAATCCAATCGGCAGCGCCGCAAAGTTCCGGGATGTCCGCCGCCCGCCTAGTCGCCCGTCACCTCGACGTTGTCCACGTAGAAGGTGCCCGCGCCGTCGTTCCATGACGCGAAGCTGATGTGCGTGATCCGCGTCGGGGTCTTGCCCTTGGTCAGGAAGGCCTCGAGGTCGTAGGGCTCGGTGACGCCCGCCACCGTGACCGTGTAGTAGGCCTCCGGAATCTCCGCCACGATGCGGATGGTGTACCACTTCTTCAGGTCCAGGCCCGTCGCAACGAGCGTCTTGTTGGCCCAGGGCTCGCTGCCCTCGCGGGCGAAGAGGTTCATCTTGTCCGGCTCCGCGGCGTTCTCGAAGCCCAGGAAGACAAAGCGCTCGCTGCCGGTGGAGTTGGGCCCGTTCTTCTTGTCCTTGATGCCACCCATGAAGAAGAAGGCCGAGCGGTTGTCGTCGGGCAGGATCTCCTTGACGTAGATGTCGAAGCGGGCGCTGGCGGCCATCTCCAGCTTGCGCGTCAGGCGGAAGGTGAGATAGGTGTTCAGATCGGGATGGGCCTTGATCATGGCCTTGCGGGTGCTGTTGCCCCCGATCTTCTTCGTGCTCAGCATGAGGAGCTTGGGTCCCGCCTCGGTGTCCCCGCGACTCTCGTACCAGTCGTAGCCCTTGCTGTCCTTGCGCAGCTGCCAGCTCTTGGTGGTGGCCTCGAAGTCGCCGTCGGTGACGAGGTTCTCGGCCAGGGCGGCGCCGGCGAGCGCTGCGAGGCAGACGGCGAGCAGGATGCTGCGCGCGGCCCGGCGCAGCGGATGGCGATGGCGAATCGACATGGGTCGACCTCCCGAGCAGAGCCAGTCCCGCCGGACCACCCGGCGGGGCGGCGAGTATAGCAGGACCGCCGGCCGGGGGCCATCCCCGACCAATGCAAGATCCATGTGATTTTTCGCCGGTCGTGCCGTCACAGGGAGCGCACACCCACGACCCTCGTTTCCATGATCGCTTTGCTCGAGGAGGCAGCCATGCGTTTCCCCCTTCTTCGCGTCCTGCTGGTGGCCGGTCTGTGTCTCGTCGCCGGCGCCGCCGCGGCCACGACCCGCGTCGTCGCCCTGGACGGCAGCGGCGACTACACGGCCATCCAGCCGGCCATCGACGCCAGCAGCCACTACGACACCGTGCTCGTCAAGGACGGCACCTACACCGGCCCGCTGAACCGCGGCCTCGACTTCGGCGGCACGGAGCTGGTGCTCAAGTCCATGAACGGGCCGGCCGGCTGCATCATCGACTGCGAGGGCCAGGCGCGCGGCGTGCGGTTCTACCAGAACCAGGGCAGCACCTCGATCGTCCAGGGCTTCACGATCACGCACGGCGCCGCGGACGACGGCGCCGGTGTGATGATCTGGGGCGGCGACGCCACGGGCGCCGCCCAGGTGATCGGCTGCGTCTTCAACGACTGCGACGCCAGCAGCGAGGGCGGGGCCATCTATGTCAGCTCCGGCTATACTCCCCGGATACATGACAACTCCTTCTTCTACAACGGCGCCCAGTACGGCGGCGCCATCTGGACGAACACGAGCCTCGACCTGGCCAACAACCTCTTCATCCAGAACGGGGCCTGGTACCAGGGCGGCGCCCTCTACGCCAAGATGGCGACCACCAGCATTTCCATCGACCACTGCAACTTCATCGGCAACGACTGCGGCGTGGGCGCGGGCGGACAGGGCGGCGCGTTCTACGCCTGCCTGCAGTCCGTCTACCACATCAAGAACTCGATCTTCTGGGGCAACAACGCCGACGAGGGGCCGACGGGCTACGGCACCCAAGACGGCTACTACTCCACGATCATCTACGTCGACTACTCCTGCGTCGAGAACGGATCGGCATCCGTCGGCGGTCCCGGAATGCTCTTCTACGGCGGCGACAACATCACCGACGATCCGCGCTTCATCAGCGGTCCCGGCGGCGCCTACTACCTCCGCCTGGCCGCGCTGGGCCAGTACCCCGAAAGTCCCTGCATCGACGCCGGCGAGGGCCGCCCGTCGCAGCACGATGTCTATGACGGCTGGCTGATCCACCGCACCACCCGCACGGACGAGGTCCCCGACGGCTCGCCCGTGGACATCGGCTACCACTATACGAGCGATGCGGCTGTCACCGTCTACGTGCCCGAGGATCGGACGGCGATCCAGGGCGGCATCGACCTGGCCCGTGACGGCGATGCGGTGTCGGTAGCCTACGGCATCTACGAGGAGGCCATCGACCTCTCGGGCAAGGCCATCACCGTGGAGGCACGGCTCGCCGGGGAGCCCAAGCCGATCATCTGGGCCGACGGCCTGGGCGCGCCGGCCGTCTCCTTCCAGAGCGGGGAGGGCGATGACACCGTCCTGGACGGCTTCGAGATCGCCCTCGGCACCGGCATCAACGGCGGCGGCATCTACTGCCACGCCGCTTCGCCGCGCATCCTCGACTGCCGCGTCCACAGCAACACGGCGAGCTCGACGGGCGGCGGCCTCTACTGCTCCGGCGGCGCGGAGCCGGTCGTCGACGGCTGCACCTTCCGCGGCAACACAGCCGGCCTCTACGGCGGGGGCATCTGTATCGGGACCGCGAATCCCACCATCACGGGCTGCCTCATCTACCAGAACGAGGCGCCCGGGGGCGGTGGCATCGCCGGGCTCGGGGATCCGGACGGGACCATCTTCGACAACATCCTCTATGACAACACCGCCAACCGGGGTGGTGGCATCTACGTCACCGCGGGCGCGCTGACTTTCAGCGATTGCACCCTGTATGGCAACGAGGGCGTTCTCAGCGGCGGCGGCGCCTTCGTCTCGAACAACGGCACGCTGAATCTCGATGGCTGCATCGTCGCCCACAGCCCGCAGGGGGAGGGCGTGGACTGCGACACTGGCGGCGTCGCCACCCTGAGCTGCTGCGACGTCTTCGGCAACGATGGCGGCGACTACGTCGGCATCATCGCCGCAGCCTACGGCACGGCCGGCAACATCCACAGCGATCCCCTCTGCTGCGATCCGCCCGGGCTGGACTTCCGCCTGGCAGCCAACTCGCTGTGCCTGGCAGCGAACCACCCGGACGGCTGCGCCATCGGCGCCGAGGGTCAGGGCTGCGGCGCCGTCTACACGACCCACCTCGTCCTGGACGACGGCACCGGCTTCTTCGGCACCATCCAGGAGGCCATCGACGGCGCCGCACTGGGCGACACCATCGAGCTGGCCGACGGCACCTTCTCGGGCGACGGCAACCGCGATCTGGACACCCGCGGCAAGCCCCTGGTGCTGCGGTCGCAGGGCGGCCTGGCGCTCAACTGCCGGCTCGAGGTGGGGGGTAGCGCCGGCGATCCCCACCGCGGGTTCTACATCCACGGCGGCGAAAGCGATGACACGGTCATCCGGAACCTCACCGTCGCCAGCGGCCACGCCTACGGCGGCGGCGGCCTCTATGCCGCGGGCAGCTCGCCAACGCTGGACGGCGTCGTCTTCCTGATGAACGTCGCCGAGGACGATGGCGGCGGCGCCCTCTTCACCAGCGGCTGCGATCCGCTGATCGTCGCTTGCACCTTCCGGGAGAACCACGCCGGCGACAACGGCGGCGGACTCTACTTCGACGGCTCCTGCACGCCGTCCATCTCCGGCTGCCTGTTCGACACCAACTCGGCGACGGATGCCGGCGCCGGCCTCGGCTACGTCAGCTCGGGCGGTACCGCGCAGGACTGCGCGTTCATCGAGAATGCCGCCGGCATCGGCGGCAGCGGGCTGTTCACGCACGGTTACTGCGCCCCCGACGTGAGCCGCTGCACCTTCCACGGGAACACGGGCACGGCGGTCCTGGTCCGCCACTACTCCACGGTGGACTTCGCCAACACCATCATCAGCGGCACGACGTCGGGTCCCGCCGCGGAGTGCACGAGCGGCAGCACCCTGGACCTGGCCTGCTGCGACGTCTGGGGCAACGCGGGCGGCGACTACACGGGCTGCATCGCCGGCGAGGCGGGCAGTGACGGCAACTTCTGTGCGGACCCCCTGTTCTGCGACGCGGCCGCCGGGGACTTCACCCTGCGCAACGACTCTCCCTGCGCCGAAGGCAACTGCTCCTGCGGGCAGGTCGGCGCCTACGGACTCGGCGGCTGCGGGCCCAACCGCTACGTCGTCAAGCCGGACGGCTCGGGCGATTTCCCGACCCTCCGCGACGCCATCGCCGCCTGCGCCGACGGGGACAGCATCATGCTCACCGACGGCGTCTTCACGGGCCCCGACAACCGGGAGCTCGACTACGGCGGTCTGGCCATCCGCATCTACTCGGAGAGCGGGGATCCCGCCGCCTGCGTCATCGACTGCGAGAACGCTGGCTGGGGCTTCCTGTTCGACAGCGGCGAGGGAGGCGGCTCGGTCCTCGCGGGCGTCACCGTCACCAACGCCACCCGCATCTTCGGGAGCGCCGTCCGCGTCGTGGACGCGGCACCGGTGATCGACAACTGCCGTTTCGTCGACAACACGGCGTCGAGCTCAGCGGGCGCCGTCTACACCAGCGGCGCCGCGGCGTCCCCCGTCTTCCTTGGCTGCGTCTTCGAGGACAACACCGCCCCCAACGGCGGCGCCTACTGGGCATACCGGTCGGACAACACACTCACCGACTGCGTGTTCCGGAACAACAGCGCCACCTACAACGGCGGCGCGCTGACCCTCGACAACTACACCTCGGCGACGGTGACGGGGTGCACCTTCGTCGGGAACTCGTGCGGATACGCCGGCGGCGCCACGGCGATCCTCGCCTACTCGTATGCCGCGATCACGGGCTGCACCTATCACGCCAACGCGTCCGGTACCTACTACCCGGGCTCGGCGATCTACTGCAGCCTGGAATCGAGCCCCGACCTGGCCAACACCATCATCGCCTTCGGCGTCAATGGGAACGCCGTCGAGGCGGCCAGCAGCAGCTTCCCGTCGCTGGCCTGCTGCGACATCCACGGCAACACGGGGGGAGACTGGACCGGTGTGATCGCCGATCAACTCGGCGACGACGGCAACATCGACGAGGATCCCCGCTTCTGCGACCCGGACGGCGGGGATCTGACCCTGCAGGCCACCTCGCCCTGCGCGGCGGAGAACAACCCCGGCTGCGGGCAGATCGGCGCCTGGGGTGTGGGCTGTGGACCCTTCGTGTACCTGGTCAAGCCGGACGGCACCGGCGACTATCCGACCCTTCGCGCCGCCATTGCCGGTTGCGCCGACGGCGACACCATCCTGGTCGCCGACGGCACCTTCACGGGACCGGACAACCGGGCCCTCGACTACGGCGGTCGGGCCATCGTCATCCGCTCCCAGAACGGCGATCCGGCGGCCTGCCTTATCGACTGCGAGTCGGCCGGTCGCGCCTTCAGCTTCCAGTCGGGCGAGGACTCGACCTCGGTCCTGGCGGGCGTGACCCTCGTGAACGGCAACGCGTGGGACGGTGGCGCCGTCGCCTGCACGGCCGGCTCCTCGCCGATGTTCACGAACTGCGTGTTCCTGGATAACGTCTCGACGGACGACGCCGGGGCTCTCTACTGCTTCACCGCCGCGCCGGTCGTCGACCACTGCCGGTTCCTGGGCAACAGCTGCGCCGACGACGGCGGCGCCATGCTCTGCCGCGACGGCGCCGCGCCGGACATCCGCGGCTGCGTCTTCTACGACAACGTCGCCGGCGACCTCGGCGGGGCCATTCACTGCCAGGACTTCGCGACGCCGAACATCATCAGCACCACCTTCGCCGCCAACGAGGCCGGCAGCGGCCAGGGCGGCGGCCTGTACTGCCACAACCAGAGCCGCGCCATCGTGACGGGCTGCATCATCGCCTTCAGCGTCGGCAGCGACGCCGTCCATTGCGGCGGCGCGGAACCCTACCCCGTGCTGGCCGCCTGCGACCTCTGGGGCAACGACGGCGGCGACTGGGTGGGCTGCATCGCCGACCAGTACGGCGTCCTCTGGAACTTCTCGCTCGATCCCCGCTTCTGCGACCTGGCGGCCGGCGACCTCACCCTGGCGGGCAACAGCCCCTGCTTGCCCGAGAACAACGACATCGGCTCCCTCATCGGCGCCCTGGGCCAGGGCTGTGAGGCCGGTCCCGAGATCGCGCTCCTGCCCGGGGCGCTCGACCTCACCGTCGCGCCCGGCGGCGCGGCCGGCGCCGAGCTGCTCGTCGGCAACGCGGGCGGCGGCGATCTGGTCTGGTTCGCCACCGAGGAGGCCGGCGCCCTGGGCCGGCACGAAGGCAGCGTCGCGGCTCCGCTCGCGGCGCCTGCGGTGCGACCCGGCGCGCGGCCGGCGGCGGAGCTCCCGGCCCCGCGGCCGGTGCTGGCGGCGGTCCGGCAGCCGATCCTGCAGGCCGCGTCTGGCCTGCGCGGCGGGCCTGAGCCCCTGGGCGAGCCCGTCGCGCGCGGCGCGGGCGGACCCGACGGCTTCGGCCACGTCTGGATCGACGCCGACGATCCCGGCGGCCCCGCCTTCGCCTGGATTGACATCACCGCCGTGGGCACCGAGATCGTCCTCTCCCTCGACGATTCCGAGACCATCCCGCTGCCCTTCGCCTTCCCCTTCTACGGCGTGATGCACGACTCCATCACCGTGGGCTCCCACGGCTACCTGACCTTCGGCGAGGTCGGCGATGCCCACGTCAACGATCCGATCCCGGATTCCGGTCACCCGAATGACATCATCGCCGTCTTCTGGGACGACGTCTCCACCTACAACGGCGACGGGACCGTCCACGTGCACCACGACGCGGACGGGAATCGCTTCATCGTCCAGTACACGGCCCTGCAGCCCTATGGCGGCGGCCTGCCCGTGACCTTCGAGGCCATCCTCCATCCGGACGGCTCCATCCTCTGCCAGTACCTGGACATGCAGGGGACGCTGACCTCGGCCACCATCGGCATCGAGAACGACGACGGGAGCGACGGCCTCCAGGTGGTCTACAACGCCGCCTACGTGCACGACGGCCTGGCGGTGCTCATCGCCCGCGACGCGGTGCCCTGGCTGTCCGTCTCACCGGTGGGCGGCTCCGTGACCGGTGGGGAGAGCCAGGCCGTCCAGGTCCTCGTGGACGCCGCCGGCCTCGCGCCGGGCGATTACGCGGCCTCGCTCCTCGTTCACAGCAATGACCCGGACGCGCCGGCGTTGACGCTGCCCGTGTCGGTGACGGTCAAGACCACCTTCCAGGTGGATCCCGGCGGCGCGGGCGACTTCACGACCCTCCAGGACGCCCTGGACGCCGCCGCCGCCGGCACGGTCATCGAGCTCGCCGACGGCACCTACACGGGCGATGGCAACCGCGACCTCGATTTCCACGGCCACGACGTCATCATCCGCTCAGGCGGCCGCAACGCCGACGCCTGCGTCATCGACTGCGAGGGCGCGGCCGGCGACTACCACCGCGCCTTCGTCTTCGACGAGGGCGAGGGCCCGGGCACGGTGATCGAGGGGATCACCATCCGCGGCGGCTACCACCTGAACGGCGGCGGCGTGTGGATGACGGACGCATCGCCGATCTTCCGCGACTGCGTCATCGAGGACAACCGCGCCCGCACCCCGGATTCGGGCGGCACGGGCGGCGGCGTCTACGCCCTGCGGGGCGCGCCGCGCTTCGAGCGCTGCGTGTTCCGCGGCAACGCCAGCGACCTCTCCGGCGGCGGCGCGCGCGTCACCCAGTCCGGCGCCGTGTTCGACAGCTGCCTGGTGGAGCAGAACAGCACCGGCGCCGAGATGGGCGGCGCGGGCGGCGGCATCATCGCCAGCGGCGCGACGACGATCCGCGGCTGCACCATCCAGGGCAACGTCTGCAACCTCGGCCAGGGCGGCGGGCTCTACGTGGACACCCAGTGCGCGGTGGTCGTCTGCCGGATCCTGGAGAACGAGGCCGAGGCGGGCGGCGGCGTCTTCGCCCACGGCGACTCGGTGCCGACGGCGGTCCTCGACAGCTGCGTCGTCGCCCGCAACCAGGCCTCCTATGGCGGCGGCCTGGCCGGCATGGCGCGCAGCGCCGCCGTCCGGCGCAGCACCTTCGCCGCCAACGAGGCCCCGTACGGCTCCGGCATGCACTTCGCGACGGACGACTACGGCCGCCCGATCGAGGATTGCATCATCGCCCACGGCCTCGGCGGCCAGGCCGTCGCCTGCGACGAGGGGGGCGCCACGATTTCCCTGAGCTGCTGCGACGTGGTCGGCAATGCCGGCGGCGACTACGTGGGCTGCCTGGCGAGCCAGGCCGGCGCCAGCGGCAACTTCACCCTGGAGCCGCTCTTCTGCGACCTGGCCGGCGGCGACTACGGGCTGACGGACGTCTCGCCCTGCCTGCCGGGGAACAACGACTGCGGCGTGCTCGTGGGCGCCCTGGGCGAGGGCTGCACCTATCCGGTGGCGGTGGACGACGCGCCGGCGGCGCCGGCGCGGCTGGTGCTGCAGCAGAACGCGCCCAATCCCTTCAATCCCAGCACGACGATCCGCTTCGGCTTGCCGCAGGACGCGCCGGTGACCCTGCGGATCCACGACGTGTCGGGCCGGCTGGTGGCGAGCCTGCTGGAGGGCGAGCGGCTGCCGGCGGGCTGGCACGCGGTGACCTGGCGCGGCCGGGACGACGGCGGCCGCGCCGCGGCCTCCGGCGTCTACTTCTGCCGCCTGGTGGCGGCCGGCGAGGCCGGCACGCGCAAGATGCTGCTGATCAAGTAGCGGGAGGACGGTTTCAGGACGGCCGCCGCGGGCACGACCGGTGCCCGCGGCGGCTTTTCGTCAGTAGAGCGACTTGACGCCGCTCCAGGTCTCGGCCCGCCGGGCGCTACCCGGCGCGCCCTGCTCCACGGCGCCGATGTCGGGCCCGTCGCCCGCCGGGCGCGGCCGGCCGAGGATGTCCTCGTCCGGCGCCCAGGCGGGATCGGCCGCGTCCACGGCCGGGCTGCCCGCGGCGGGCACGCCGCGGAGGCTCACCAGGCGCTCGAAGGCGTCGCGGATGGTGAGCGAGCCGTCGGCGAAGGCGCCCGCGGCGGGATCCCAGCGGGGCAGCACCAGTCCCGCCTGGCCGCCGAGCAGCGGATCGCCGATGACGCCGTGGGTGTCGTCGCTCACCTCGACGATGGACTCCGACGAGGTCGGGAAGGGATTCCCGGCGTTCCAGAACAGGTTGTTGTCGAAGGTCAGGTTCTCCGCGTGGCCGCCGCGCGTGAAGGTGTCGCCCATGGTGCCCGTCGGATCCGACCAGATGTTGTTGTGAAGGTGGATGTCGCGGTTGTCCGGGTTGTCGCCCCAGATGCCGATGCGGAAGCCGTACTCCCTGGCCGGCAGGTCGCCGGCGACGGTGTTGGCGCGGATGGTCACGTCCTCGGCGCCGAAGACCTGGAAGGGCGAGCGGATCTGCATCGTGTTGTTCCCCAGCAGCAGGTTGTTCTCGACCAGCACGTGGTGCGCCTCGAAGTTCGCCGTGCCGTCCTCGCCCACGCGCACGTAGCCCTGGCCGCTCGATCCCTCGTAATGCAGGAAGACGTTCCGCCGCACGGTGATGTTCTCGCTGCCCAGGCGGCCGTCGCTGTCGCCGTTGCTGTCCTTGATGACGATGAAGCTCGAGGTGTCGTCGTCGTCGCGGCCGCTGCCGGCGAAGTCGTTCAGGAAGACGTTGTCCTGGATGACCACGTCGTAGACGCTGTTGACGTCGATGTGCTCGTCGCTGCCCGCCTGGTTGTAGAAGAGGTTGCCCTCCACGGTCACGCCGCCCGCGCCGTTGTTGATCTTGAGGATGTCGTTGTTGTAGCTGTCGTGCAGCACGTTGTCGCGGATCACGATGTCGCGCACGGTGTCCTCGCCGCCGGCGGGGCCGATGCAGTCCGAGACGTGGAAGACCAGCGGGCTCGCGCCCGGGCCCGTGTGCGCGATGTCGAAGCCCTCCATGGTGACGCCCTGGGCCTCGTAGCAGCGGACGACGATGCCGTCGTCACGCAGCCGAGCGCGGTAGGGCACCTCCGAGCGGATCGTGATCCCCGCCGGGAAGATGCCGCGCAGGCGCACGCAGCCCATGTAGAGGCCGGGCCGCACGAGGATGGTCGCGCCGTCGGGTACCGCGTCGATGGCGTGCTGGATCGTGGCCCAGGGGCTCGCCGGCGAGCCGTCGCCGGCCGCGTCGGAGCCGTCGGTGGCCACCCAGTAGTCGTCGGCGCCGGCGGGAACGGCCAGGAGCAGCAGGCAGCCGGCGAGAGCCGCCAGGAGGAGCGGCCTCGCGGGCGCGGTTCGGGGATCCTTCCGGGCGATCATGATGGCCTCCGGGGCGGCGGGGGAGCGTTTGCGCTGTCGTGGGGACAGTCTATCTCCATCGCGAAAACGGTGCCAGATGTGGCTCGCAAGCGACATATTTGCCTGACGTATTGGATTCCGCGCCAAATTCCTGTAAAATCGGTCGCACGGATTCCGTTATTTACGATGGTCAATCCTAAGCATCGCTTTCGGCCGAAACACCAACGAGGTGGGATTATGCGCTTCCGCACTTGTCTTCTCATCGCGATCCCCATCCTGATGCTCGCCTTGCCGGCCCTGGCCGAGTGTCCGCTGTTCGGGGTCTACACCAGCATGGGCGGCGACCTGCTCGCGGGCCGCGCCTCCGAGTCCGAGCCCACCGGCCAGTC